>NZ_JBYQFK010000011.1:81236-130654 GCF_057837305.1 Lysinibacillus sp. RU7
ATGGATAGTTAAAACAATAATGGGGTAAGAGGGTTGAAAATGGATCAAAATAAAGCAAGTTTTTCTACTATATTTGTTCTCTCTATGATGAGTATAGGATTAATGAACCATGTAATGGTGATACCCATGTTACTAAGCACAGCAAAGAGGGATTCTTGGATATCTGTACTAATTTCAGGAGTTTTATTTTTGGGGTGGCTTGTTTTTCTAAGAGTAATTATTAAAAAAACAAATTACTCCCATTTATTTACTTGGATGAAGGACCGAGTTGGTAAAGGTGTTGCTTGGGGTCTTTCTTCGGTTGCCTATGTTTTTATCCTTTTATTAATTGGAGTTACCTTAAAGGATATGATTGTTTGGACAGTTACTTCCTATTTTCCTCAAAGTCCAGCTTTTATCCTAGCCGTAGTTTTTCTAATCATTTGTTTTTTTGCTGCGACATCTAGCTTTGCCACCCTATCTATTATTTCAGGTTTTTTACTTGTTTTTGTTGTTGCTTTAGGTTTTTTTGTCATGAGCCTAAATATTCCTCATAAGGATTACGCTCAAATATTCCCTATATTAGAAAATGGTTTGAATCCTGTTTTGAAAGGCATGATCTATAGTTCAGGTTCTCTATTGGAAGTTGCACTTATACTTTTCTTACAACACAAATTAAAACCCAACATTAAGGTTCGAAGTTTACTTTTCCTCGGAATTATCTTAATAGGGTTAACCCTAGGTCCCTTATTAGGTTCGATTGCTATTTTTGGTCCAGAAGAGGCTGCTAATCAGAGGTATCCGGCATACGAGGAATGGCGATTATTAAAAATTGGTAAATATATTGAACATGTAGATTTTTTTTCTATTTATCAATGGCTAGCAGGTGGATTTATAAGAATAAGTTTAGGTTTGTTTATAATTGGACAGCTATTTCCATTTGAAAACGATAAGAATAGACATTTATTAATAGGGTTTAGCTCACTAATTACATCGTTGATTGTTCTTCTACCTATTAGTGATATGCAATTTGTTCGCTTTTTGCAAAATGTCTATTTTTATTTATCACTTCTATTTTTACTTATCTTTTCTTTAAGTATTGGGTTATTAGCCTTTTTTAAAGGGGAGAAGGGGAGTTAATTCTTGAAATGTAATAAATATAAAAAACAAAAGGAACTGAACTCGTATCATACTACCTTTCAAAATACAGATGAAGTAAATGAAGAAAAAATTCGTTCAACTTATCAAAAAAGTGAAGATGTTAAAGTTGTACTCCATAAATTTGCTAATGAACAACAAGAAATAGATGCCATTTTTATATATTGTGATAATTTAGTGGACAAGAAACAAATAAATCAATATATTCTTCCGCAACTAAAAAAAATGATAACAAATAATCACCCTAAAATATTTAAAGAGGGAGTGGAATGGAATCAAGATAATCTGGAATGGACACCTTTAAATGTGGAAACAGGGTTAAATTCCATCTCTTTAGAGATCTTCGATGGTAATTTAGTCATTTATTTTCCGGAATTTAGTGTTTTTTTTTCTGTCAGTGCATCCAATAAACCAAACCGTTCAACTGAAGAATCCGATTATGAGATATCTTTACGTGGCCCAAGAGATAATTTCACAGAGGATATCTCAACAAATATTGCACTAATTCGAAAAAGACTAAGGTCGCCAACGCTATCTTATCAAACTTATACGATAGGAACAAGAACTCAAACTAAGGTGGGATTATTATATCTAGAAGATGTGGTTAATACGGAGATGCTAGATACTATTCGGGAACGATTATCTAATGTTGAGATTGATGGAATTATTAGTTCAACTCAATTGCAGGAGATGGTGTCCAAACAATCACTTTCTATTTTCCCACTTTCTGCTGATACATCTAGACCTGACTTTGCAGTAGATTGTTTATTACAAGGTAGAATAATCATAATAGTAGATGGCTCTCCGTTAGTCATTATTGCTCCTATAACTATTACTTTCTTAATTAAAGCAGCAGAAGATTCACATTTTAACTATTTACCCATTTCGTTAGCTCGATTTTATCGATGGATAGGATTTTTTTTAGCTGTTTACCTACCCGGTTTCTGGATGGCACTGCTTGCATACCATCCAGATCAGATTCCTTTTCCTCTTCTTGCGACTGTAACTGTTGCAAGATCAGGTTTACCATTTCCTGCACCATTAGAACTTATCATTGTTTTATTCTTGTTTGAAATGTTCCGTGAAGCTGGCCAAAGATTACCCTCACCTCTTGGACAAACTCTCTCTGTGGTGGGCGGACTCATCATTGGAGATGCTGCAATTCGGGCGGGTTTTATTTCTCCTTCAGTCATTGTTATTACGGCTCTTTCTGCCATTTCAGGGTATACATTAGTAAACCAGTTATTATCAAACACAGTATCTATCCTCAGAGGCTTTGTTCTTGTTTGTTCGATTTTTATGGGTCTATACGGTTTTATGATTGCAGGATTTGTTATCGTTATTTATATAGCGCGGTTACGTTCTTTCGGAATCCCTTACTTAGCTTTAGTATTTCCGAAGTCTAGTTCAGATCTTTTCAAGGCACTGTTTCGGTTACCATGGAAAAGTTATAGAGAACGTGTAAGTTATGTTCGTACTCGGGATTGTACAAAGACGGATGAGGGGGAGTGACAATACTGAAACTACGTAGACTCTTTTTAATAAGCATAATCCCTTTTTTTAGTTTGGTGTTATCGGGATGTTGGAATATCAAAGAAGTACAAGATAATTACTATGTTTCAGCACTTGGAATAGACTATAAAGATGGAAAATATATAGCCTATGTTCAATTACTGGAATTTTCTAATGTGGCTAAACTTGAAGGCGCCAGCCCTGATAAGCAACCCCCGGTTTGGGTTGGGAGGGGTGAAGGAATTACGATGACAGAAGCATTAAATCAATTATACAAGGATTCACAACAAAGACTTGTTTGGGGACATGTGTCTACACTAATTTTGAGTAATAAACTACTTGAGCAAGACATTAAATCCTCTATTGATTTTATTAATCGGTATAGGGAAATACGATATAATATCATAATGTATGCTACAAATGAATCCATTGAAGATGTACTTAAAACAAAATCATTTTTCACTTTATCTGGACTCTCGACGATTCTTCACGAACCAAGTGAATGGTATAAGCAAAGATCCTTCATACAACCCATAAAATTTTTCCAATTTATTCGAGATAGCAATCCTGTTGGGCAAACAGCTTTCATTCCTTCAATAAAAATATCCACTGAAAATTGGAAAGAGGAAGATAAAAAAGCACCATTGTTAAGAAATGACGGTGCTTTCTTTATAAGAAATAACCATCTACAGGGATGGCTTTCTGAATATGATTTAAACGGTCTTAGATGGATAGATGAAAAAACTGTTCGAACTCCTTTGTGGATAGTTGAAGATGATCAACCGGTTGTTTCCATAGTATTAGAAAAACCAAAGGTGAGGATAACTCCAGTTATCACTAACGAACAAGTGATATATAACATTAACGTATCCTTACAAGCCGGAATAAATGAAAAGTTAAAAGAAATTAGTGAAAACAAGTTAGTTGCTAACACTGAAAAAATAATTAGAGATGAGATTTTAAAGACTTTTGAAAAAGGGGTAGAGATAAATTCGGATGTTTATAGGTTAGGCGAAATATTATTTCGTGAGAACCCCCAGAAATGGAATCAAGAGATAAAAGAAAAGCCATTTTTTTTAAATAAGGATAGTATCGAGCAAATCAACATTCAAGTTAATTTAGTAAACTCAGGAAAATTGAAATACCAAGAAGCTAATAATTAGAGTGATTTAGCTAAATTTCACAAAAGTCAATTCTTAATGTATGGAATTGACTTTTTAAGTATACTTCTGATAAAGTATATTACTCGCGTTTTGTCAACAGGACCCCATAAACAGCATTCAATTACTGAATATATAATTTACTTCGGGATAACAGGGACCCAGAGTTCGTGTCTTGGTTTATGCTTTGGACCGTAATAACATTCTATACACGGTAAATTTGCAAGTTCATAATCGGAGGTAGGGACCCACTCGGAATATAAACGTTTCCATGCATCTACTATGTTCGGAAAAACTGCCCATGTACTTGCGGGAATAATAAGCGTCTCCATATTTTCAGGGGATTCCCTATCGTATCTTACGCCCATGAAATAGGAAAACTCTTCATCTGTTATGGCGGCTTCTTTTCCGCAAACCCCCAGAAGGCTTTCAAGCGTGCATTTGGGATTTTCCCATGACATATCTACTAGTTCTTGCATAAATCCATCTTTTTTCGCAGTGTTCCAAAGCGTAGGGATTGTTTTAAATGCTCTGCTTGTTTTTACTGGTTTACTTTTTCCAACAATTCTTAATTCAAAATCAAGGTTTTCAATTCTGTAATCCATCTCGGTATCTCCTTTAATAGTAATTTGAAAGGATATTCTGGGAAAGGCTTTTAACTGTACCCCTCTATTACGAGCATTGGAAGGGGTTACTCCATGCATTTTTTGAAAAGCACGTGAGAAAGTATCAGAAGAAACATAACCATATTTAACTGCCACATCGATGATCCGAATATCACTTTTTTGAATTTCAAATGCTGCGAGTGTTAACCGTCTACGTCTAATATATTTTGAGAGCGATACACCTGAGATTGAAGAGAACATTCTTGAAAAGTGAAACTCGGAAAATTTAGCTACTTTTGCAGTTTCTTTGTAGTCTATTTCTTTATTTTCAATGAAGTTTAACGCATGGTTCATTCTTTTAGCCAATTGTGAACATCAAGTAGAATGACACAATTTCTGCTATAATAACTGAAACACATTACTGGAAGTTATCATTCACATTTTATAGTGAATTGCATCCTCTAATAACAAGACATCTGTTAATCATTTTCTGATTTTATAAGGCAAAGATAAGTAACAAAGAGACAATAATACATTTTAATAAGTAAAATAATGTATTTTTGAGCTTTCTATATGTAGTTATTGAATTAAAACAGTTTAGTTAAAGTACACTTATTTTCAACAATGTAATTCAAGAAGAAGTAGAAAAAGAAATTACCTCTATGCAATAATAAGCAAGGAATGGGGGGGTATAAGTTATCCTTATGTTAAATACTATCTACCGAGGTAATTAATTGAACGAAGTTTGAATTTATTCAAAATAAATACCCTGTATTACTCTAGTATAATAGATTTGGTTCTTACAACAATCTATACATAGTTTCTTATGTATCTTTAGGTGAAAACTCACAAAAAATAAAGAAAATACAGTAAGGGCATTTTTTTACCTCTTAACTTTGTTACAACAATAGGGATGCCAAATTCGACACCCCCTTGTTTAAATAGTTCTAATCGGAAGATTAGTTAATATTGTTTTTAATATATGATGACTTAATGTTATGAGCAAGTTCATCTAATATAGCTTTCTTCTTATTATTTGAAGAATGACAAGTTAATATAAGCAAATCCACTAATTCTGGTTGCATATTAGATATCTCCTGCAAATAATCCTTATCAAATTCTTTCATAACTTCATATAATTTGCTCATTTTAATGAAATTCCACATCAATTTTCTTTTTATTATTTGGTGTAGTCTTTAACATTTTTACTTCTAATACACCATTTTTATAGGTTGCTGATACTCCCTCGGTAGATACAAGACTCGGAAGTGTTATAGCTCGGTGAAAACTACCTGTGTAACGTTCTTTTCTATACATATTTTTTTCTTTTGTTTCATTTGTTTTGTTTATAGAACCGCTAATCGATAATACATTATTTTCAATATCAATGTTTACGTCTTCTTTTTTCTCAAGTCCCGGTATATCACAAGTTGCAACAACTTCATTTTCACTTTCATGCACATCTACCTTAATACTTCCAAAGTGCTCCTTGTCCCCACTAAAATCAAACGGTAGGTCAGAAAAGATACGGTCAAAATCTCTTCTTATATTTACTAATTGTCTAAATGGGTCATAAGGTGTTAATGCCATAGTTACATTCCTCCTTCATTTATCATTCATATTCTCTTCATTTCTCATGAAATTATTAGCTTATGTATTATTTTCCTAATTTTTTCACAATTCATTTTAACTCGCTCATTAGTAAACTTCAACAAGGTATTTCTGATGAACAACGTTCATATAATTAGATATAGGGAGTGATAAAAGTGCCACGAGTAAAATATACCGAAAGTGATGTTGCATTGATGGCAAGGATGATGAGAGCAGAAGCTGAAGGAGAAGGACGACTAGGGTAAGCCCGTAATCAAATAACGCATATAAACAAACAGGCACCTCCGGTACGATAGACATATCAATTCAAGGAGGTGTTTCTTTATGCTAGAGAATAAACTTAAGATTGTTCCCGTGACACTAGATCCTATCACTGACGAACCTTCTTCTATCAATTCACCTCAAATTCTCCCTGGCCCGTGCTGTATTATTAAAACAGCAAGTGCTGAAATTTCCTTCTTCACTGGCGTAGATGAGCACATCATCCATACAATCATGAAGGAGCTGAACAAACAATGAAGCATGATTTTACGAGCGTGAAAAACATCTATATCATTTGTGGTAAGACCGATATGCGGAAAGGCATTGACGGTCTAGCAACACTCATTCAAGATTCATTTGAATTGGATCCTTATGGTGATTCCATCTTTTTATTTTCGGGATGGAGCAAGGACCGCTATAAATGTTTATATTTTGATGGCGATGGCTTCGCCATACTTTATAAGCGATTAGATAATGGCAAACTACAATGGCCAAAAGATGAAAGTGAAGTAAGGAATCTTTCCCAACAGGAGCTTCGCTGGTTATTGGAGGGGTTATCGTTGCAGCAACCAAAGGCGATTGCAAAATCTGCAAAAGGTGTCTTTTAATCATCTGATTTCAAATGGTATAATGATCCATAACTTATACTGAACGAAATGTGGTGAATGATTTGGGAAAGACTTCAAATGAAAAAGTGATTCAACTATTGGAAGAACAACTAGCCTACACGAAAGAACAAAATAAAAGTTTAACCAAACAAATTGAAGTGTTAACTGAACAAATTCGCCAATTAACGAAAGCTTTATATGGTTCTAAATCAGAAAAATCGAAGTATCAAGCACCAGATGGGCAAGGCTCTTTATTTGAAGACGATCCGTTTTTTAGCGAACCTGAGCAGACAGAAGAACAAAGGTGCGACACGTTTCACCATAAATGCTAAGGCATGAAATGTGAGATTTCTTGAACGATAGAAATATAACTAATTAACTGAAATTCGGAATGAAAGCCGTCATGTTGAGCTGAAACGAATTATCTGATACTCCTGCATGCGGTTAAGAATTATAGTTTTTAAATCGTATGAAGCCAGGTGAAGTCGACTGAAAATAACCTAAGTTAGCTACTACAGCAATAAGGTTATTGATAGGTCGGGATGCTAAAAAATATCCATGGTTAGAATGTTCTATAGGAACTGACGAAGTTGTGAATGTACGGGTCTAAATCTTCAATACATTCGAAAGATGTATACCACTCAATGGGGTGAAATACCGAAAAGTAAGAATCTTTGTTATGAAATTCGGGATAGATAACAATGAATCTATAATTTCACAGGCTTAGAGCAACCACCTAAAGATATATGTATAGCTAAGTTAATTGGAACGTGGAAAGCAAGATACGTCTACTCAAACGACTATAATCGGGACGGTATTTATAAGGCTATAAATAAGCCGAAATAATTTTGATTCTTGTGAGAGTAGGGGCACAGTACCGGTGAAACAGTGAAAATAAACTGTGGAGGGATAGCCCCAAGTCTTAATGTTCGAAAAATAATTACAACACAAATGCAACTCACAGGGTCGAGTAGGATGATGGGACTTTTCGAAGGAAAGGGGAAACAATCCATCAGTGAGTACACAACTACGATATAATGAATACTATAATATGCAAGATATTTTTGATGAACTTTATGATAGAAGTAAACATAATAGATTAGAAGGATATGACTTGTATGGCAAAATTACAGGAAGAAATAACATCCTACCTGCGTATAGAAAAATAAAAAGTAACACTGGTTCTAAAACGGCAGGTACAGATGGTAAAACGATAGTGGACTTCAAAATGGAATCTGAAGAGGAACTAATCAATATGGTTAGAGACAGCCTAAGCAATTACAAACCGGGTAGTGTACGTCGAGTGGAAATTCCTAAAAGTAATGGTAAAACAAGACCACTGGGAATACCAACGATGCAAGATAGGCTTATTCAACAAATGTTTAAACAGATTTTAGAACCCATTTGTGAAGCTAAATTCTACAAACACTCCTATGGATTCAGACCAAATAGAAGTACAAAACATGCAATCGCTAGAAGTCAACATCTGGTGAATAGAAATAAGTTGCACTACGTAGTAGATATAGATATAAAAGGATTTTTCGATAATGTAAATCACAATAAACTCCTTAAACAACTGTATACCATAGGAATAAAAGATAAGCGAGTTTTGGCTATTATTAACAAAATGCTAAAAGCTTCGATAGAAGGAGCAGGAATTCCAACAAAGGGGACACCTCAAGGTGGCATACTTTCACCTTTGTTGTCTAATATTGTCTTAAATGATTTAGATGTCTGGATAGCAAATCAATGGGAAACTATTAAAACTAGGCATAATTACAGTA
Organism: Lysinibacillus sp. RU7; assembly: GCF_057837305.1. Classification (NCBI taxonomy): domain Bacteria; kingdom Bacillati; phylum Bacillota; class Bacilli; order Caryophanales; family Bacillaceae; genus Lysinibacillus; species Lysinibacillus sp. RU7. The sequence goes on from NZ_JBYQFK010000011.1 coordinate 89,915, forward strand.
GTAACGGGAAAAAACATAAAGCCCTGAAGGAAACAAAGCTTAAGGAAATGTATATTGTTAGATACGCAGACGACTTTAAAATTTTCACAAGAAATCATAAATCTGCTTATAAAATCTATCATGCAGTCCGCAAATATCTTAAAGATAACTTAGATTTAGATATATCTCCTGAAAAATCAAAAGTAACAAATATTAGAAAGAATAAATCAGAATTTCTAGGATTCACATTAATAGCTAAACGAAAGAAACATAAATTTGTAGCTATAACCAACGTTTCTTCTGAAAGGAAAACTGAGATACTTAAAAAGCTTAGAAGTCTCATTAAGGGGATACAAAAGAATCCCACAGCTAAAAAAGTAACTCATTATAATAGTTATGTTATAGGTATTAAAAACTACTACAGAAATGCAACGCATGTAAATATTGATTTCTCCGAAATTGCCTATCAACTATCTCGAACCCTATACAATCGTTTAAAATCTGTAGGGAAATATGGTATTCCTGAAAGACCATCGGAAATCTATAAACTGTACAATAAAAATAACTATCGTACCTTTGAAATAATGGGGATACATTTACACCCTATAGCGGATATAAGAACAGTAAATAATATGAATTTCAACCAAAGTATTTGTAATTATACCAGTAAAGGTAGAGCTGAACACAAAACTTTGAAAGGCAGCATAGCCATCGAATTACATTTGATGATGCAAAATATGCACGAAGAACGTACGATCGAGTATATCGATAATAAACTGTCAAAGTATTCAATGCAAAAAGGTAATTGTAGTGTAACAGGAGTATTTGTTTATAGTCATGATGTTCATTGCCACCATATCAAACCTAAGTCATTGGGTGGGACAGATGAATTTAAAAACCTAGTTATAGTCAATAAATCCATTCATAAATTAATACACGCAACAACAGATGAAACGATTGAACGATACATTAATGAACTTAAGTTGAATGAAAAACAACTTGAGAAACTAAACAAATATCGTAAGAACTGTAATTTGGCTGAAATTATCCAAAAATATTAAGATGGAACGCCGTATGAGGTGAAAATCTCACGTACGGTGTGGAGCAGGGGAAAAGATAGCGATAACATCAAAATCTTACCTATTGCTATCACGGCGACGATTATGTATACCGTTGTCCGTAAACTACATAAGAAAAAACGTAATGATTCTTTTCGTGACGGAATTGAAATAGAAGAAATTCACCATCATCCTGAAAATACGCAATGTGACTGTTGCCTTGGTCAAATGACCGAAGCAGGTACTACTCTCGCACGTGAAGAAGCGAAATTTATTCCAGCAAAAATGATGCGTGTCCAACATATTGAGCATGCCTATGAATGCAAGAACTGTAAAAAAGATGCCTTGCAAAAATCACAAATGAAACGTGGGAAAGCACCGCAAGCTGCCATTCAGCGAAGCATTGCGGGACCTACCGTTCTAGCAAAACTCATCTATGATAAGTTCATCCAGTACTTGCCTCTTTACCGTCAGGTAAATGAGTGGGAACGATATGGCCTGCTTACGAATGATAAGAACTTATCAAACTGGGTTATTCGTGCAGCTGAAGATTGGCTTCTACCGATTTATGAATTGATGAAGCAGATATTAATTGCGAAATCGGTTTTGCATGTGGACGAAACGTATGCGCAAGTACTTAATCGGTCAGACGGAAAATCAGGACAAACGAATGCCTACAATTGGGTGTTCCGTAGTGTACCAAGCCAAGGACCCATCATCGTTCTTTTCCAAAGTGCTTTATCGAGAAGTCGTTCTGTCTTGGAAAGCTTTATAGCTGGCTTTAAAGGAACTGTAATTTGTGATGGGTATTCTGCATACGGCAATCTACCTGATATCTCATTCGCTAACTGTTGGGCGCATGTAAGACGTTATTGGCTGAAAGCCGATAGCAAAAACGGACACATCGGTGTAGATTACTGTGATCAATTGTATCGCTTAGAACGTCAGTTTAAGCATCTATCACCAGGAAAACGTCGTAAAGCACGGCAAAAACAGTCGAAGCCGATTGTAGAAAAGTTTCTAGAATGGGTAGATAAATCACCTTTCTTCGGAAAAAACGCCTTGGCTAAAGCTGCCGAATATACATTAAATCGTGTACAGGGGTTAAAAGCTTTTCTGTTCGATGGTCGGATTGAGATTGATAATAATCCAGCTGAAAATGCGATTCGCCCGAATGTAATCGGCCGAAAAAATTGGTTATTCTCTGTCAGTGAAGCTGGTGCTAGAGCGAATGCGATCTGTTTGAGTTTAGCAGAAACTGCAAAAGCAAATGGCATCGACTTCTATCAATATTTAGTGAAGTTATTTACAGAGCTACCCAACTTACCAATTCATCAACAACCTGAGATTTTACAAAACTACATGCCTTGGTCGAAATCGATTCAAGAAGTGTGTGCAAAATAATAGCCTTCAATCCCAAAAAGCATCGGATTGGAGGCTATTCGTCGTGCGTGCCGGAAGGTACGCTATTTTATATTTCGGGCTTACGGTACTGTGAAGGCTTCTATGATTGGTTAAAAGGAGAAGGTTAAAATGAAACATGTTATTGCCTTAGATGTAAGTAAAGGAAAAAGTACCGTTGCGATTTATGATGGCTATCGCCAATGTGAATATGAAGGAGAGTTGTACCATACCCGTGTTGATTTTGATCGACTACATAAACGAATTGAAGACATCAAATTACTTGATGGACAATTACCAGACATCGTATTTGAAGCAACAGGTGTCTATTCAAAACCTGTCGAAGCGTTTTTCAAAGAGTACGGTTATGCATACTGTCGAATGAATCCACTTGAAGCGAATTTGCAGATGGCGAAGATGCGTCGAAATAAAACAGATATCAGTGACGCCCATGAACTTGCGAAAACCCATTTCAAAATGGAAAGAGAAACAACGTACATACAAGATGACTATTATGAACAGATGCGTGCCATGACGCGTTATTACGATGAATTAGAGGAAGAAATCATTCTTTTAAAAAGCCGTATGCATGCCATTTTACATCTAAGTTTTCCTGAATTAGAACAGTTAATTACACCAAGTTCTGCTCTGTTTTTAAATATTGTGCAACTCTATCCTCATCCCGAACTTTTATTGGTCCATTCAAAAACAATTATTAAAAATCGCTTAAAGGCCAATACACGCAAAAAACTCTCGTTAGCACGGGCTGAAGCGAAAGCAGACGTTTTATTAGAAGCAGCACAAAATAGCTATCCAGCAATTAAAGTGAATGATATTCGATGCAGTCAAGTACGTGATTATGCAGCTCGTATTGCGGATTTACTAGAGAAGAAGGATTTACTTGTAAGACAAATGGTGGAATTGTCCGAAGGACGAAAAGAATATCTTATATACCGTTCGATACCGGGTATTGGCGATTCAACAGCGTGCAGATTGATCGGAGAAATTGGTGATATCCGCCGCTTTAAAAATGCAAAACAATTGAACGCTTATGTAGGCATAGATATTATGCGCTACCAGTCCGGGACTATGCAATATAGAGACCGAATTAATAAAAGAGGAAACAAGCATTTACGAAAAATTTTATATTTCATGGTGTGCGCAATGCTTATGGCAAAAGGAAAACCAAATCATTTTGTGGACTATTATTACAAATTAAAAAAGCAACCTCAGAGGAAGCCTCATAAGGTTGCAATTGTCGCCTGCATCAATAAGTTTCTGAAAGTGACGTTTCAGTTATTGAAGCAGGACATTCTTTACGATTATGAGTCCGCAATACAGGCTTGGAAATCGTAATTACCTACCTCAAACTATAACATATAGACCTTTCGAAAAAAATAAAAATCGTAAGGTCTTTTTGGCATACGTTAATTTAGGTTTAGTAAGTAGGGAAGCCCTCCCCACTAAACCTAAATCAAAAACATAAAAGAAAATAAAGAATTACACTTGACTAATCGTAAGAAAGAGGCTGGGACAAAACCCACCTCCGGCTTTAATTAATTTTTGAATAAAAATAAGGACCACTTTTGATAAAATAAAGTTACCACACCAAATTTTATACGAAAGAAGGGTCCTTATGTTTAAAAATTATAACATGAATCAATTAGTTTTGCCTCTAGATTTAGCAGTTAAATTACAAGAAAATGATATCGCCTTTGCCATCCATCATTTGATCGAAAGTATCCCAGAGAGAGCCTTCGACTTATTTCAACGCCAAACAGGTTGCCCATCTTATCACCCACGTATGATGCTTAAAATTATTTTATGCGGCTACACGCAATCTGCTTTCTCTGGCCGTAAAATTGAAGACCTAACAAAAGACAGCATTCGCATGATGTGGCTTGCACAAGGTTATGAACCAAGCTACCGTACGATCAATCGTTTCCGCGTTCATCCCGATATGAAAGATCTCATTCGCGAGTGCTTCGTGCAGTTCCGGGTCCAGCTCATACAAGAAAAGCTCATCGACCAAGAGGCCATTTTTATTGATGGTACGAAAATTGAAGCAAATGCCAATAAATTCACGTTCGTTTGGAAGAAATCTGTGGAAAAACACCATAATAATCTCGTTGAAAAATCCAATCAATTGTACAACGAGCTACTTGAAAAACAAATCATACCAGAATTACAACGTGAAGATGAGGAACAGCTTTCTATTGAAGAACTCACGCAAATCGCTGAAAAGTTAGAGGAAGTTGTCGAGGACTATACGCAAAAAATAGAAAGTACGGATGATGTCGCTATGCGTAAACAGCTTCGTAGTGAACGAAAAACGCCGAAGCAAATTTTAAAACAAGTATATGACTGGATTACGCGTAAGGAGAAGTACGAAAAAGATTTTGAGATTTTTGACACACGTAACAGCTATTCAAAAACGGACAAAGATGCGACATTTATGCGAATGAAAGACGATTACATGCAGAATGGACAACTAAAACCTGGCTATAATGTACAAATCGCAACAGAAGGACAATACGCACTTGCCTATAGTTATTTTCAAACCCAACAGATACCCGTACGTTAATGAAATCGAGAAGCATTATTTCGAGTTACCGAAACACATTGTCGCAGATGCAGGTTATGGTAGTGAACAAAACTATAACGATATCCTTTCGAACAGAAAACGAGAAGCACTTATTACGTATAACATGTATTTGAAGGAACAAAAAAAGAAGTACAAACAAATCGGATTTAATCCCGATAACTGGCAGTATGATGAAGAAACTGATACATATACATGCCCTAATCAGAAACGTCTTGAATTTCGTTATCATTCTGTTCGTAATGACCAAACAGGCTTCCAACGGAAATTCAAAATCTACGAGTGCGAAGACTGTTCGGGTTGCCCATTCCGTTCATCATGTACAAAAGCAAAGGAAGGCAACAATCGGAAACTAATGGTGAATGAAAAATGGGAACAGCAAAAAGAATATGTAACAGCGAAGCTTTCAGAAGAGAAAACGAGTGCCATCTATCGAAAACGTAAAACCGATGTGGAACCAGTTTTTGAATCCTTGAAGGCTAATTTGCGTTTCACTCGATTTTCTGTACGGGGAAAACCGAAGGTAGAAAACGAAATGGGCCTCGCGTTAATGGCCGTGAATTTAAGAAAATTCACGACCAACAACTAAGGTAATAGAAGATTTTCACAGGCGAAAAGAGAGAAAGGTGAATTTGAGCATGCTCAAATTCACCTTCTTACTATTCGAAGCTAGTTATGTCCCAGCCTCTGATAGGAATTTTTAATATTATTAGTCAGCTCATTTAAAATAATTTTTTTCTTTCCCTGAGGTAAATGGCAGCTTAAAATTAGCAAATCAACTAGGTCAGGTTGTTCCTCAGCAATTTCCTGCAAGTAATCCCTGCCAAACTCTTTCATAACAGGTAGCAAACTGCTCATTTTTAATGGAAATCCACATCAATTCTCTTTTTATTTGTTTGAGTTTGTTTAGGCATGATAACTTCTAGTACACCATTCTTATAAGAAGCCTTTATACCTTCCTCAGAAACAGGAGTTGGTAGTGTAATAGCTCTTTGAAAGCTACCTGTGTATCTTTCTCTCCTATGCATATTCTCTTCTTTAATCTCATTAGTTCTGTTAATTGAGCCACTAATTCTCAATACATTATTTTCAATATCAATGTTTACATCTTCTTTACTCTGTAAGCCTGGAATGTCACAAGTTGCAACTACCTCTTTATCTGTTTCATGAACATCCACTCTTATATTCCCCAATTGATTCATTTCATTGTCTAAATGAAAAGGGAAATCATTGAATAATCTGTCAAAATCTCTCCTAATGTTAGTTAATTGTCTAAATGGATCATAAGGTATTAATGCCATTTGTATCATCTCCTTAGTTATTTTTAACAAATATATCTTTTACATTTTACTATGTAATTATTCATTTAAGGGATAAGCTGAGTCAGTTTTAGAAAAGCATCCTATTACAGAAAAAGGAGAGCCTAATTAGCTCTCCTCAGTGTCATTAGTTTTAACCTCATATCCAAATAGCTGTGACCTTTCATCAGGTATCCATTTTCCATCTCTAATCCTGCTCAAGCCCTGATACAAAGAACCTCCTATAATATTCTCTAACCATTTGGAGCATTTAGTCATAGTATCAAAATCATGTAAGTATACTCCATTTTTATACAGTGAATACTTTTTATGTTGCATACGAACACCTCCTTTGATTGATACATGTATCGTACCAGGAGGTGCTGCGTGTTTATATGCGTTGTTTGAATGGGGGCTTACCGACTAGGGATGCTTTTGGTTGGTAATGTCATTGTAAACCGACTAAAAGCAGATTGTTTAGATTTTTTAAATTTAAGGTCAATAAGGGACGTGATTTTTCAAGTACAAGGAGGAAATTATTCTTTTGAAGCAGTACAAAAAGGGAATGTTTTTTATCAACGTGCAAGAGATGTCGAAAAAAGATTAGCACGAAAAGCATTAGATTATTGGAGAGAGCATCCTTCTAAATATGCTCTTTGGTATTTCAATCCATATGGTAAATGCCCACCTACTTGGTACGCTCAACCATTAGCAGGTCAATATAAACAACATTGTTATTATGAACCCCAAGCTAATACATGCGAAAGCGTTTATAGATGGTAAAGCAGCATAAGAATTGATATGTATTAATAAATAATTTGTTATCGATTATTAAGCTTGTATCGAAGATTTCGAAGAATCATTGTTACAAGCTTATATTACTTGCTTATCTTCAATAGCCGTGTCTGTTAAAACGATTGGGGATTCAATCCTTGTTGTAGATAAGGTCTCGTTATCTTAATATAGTACTTGTACTTTTTTTGCTCCATCTCCATCTGAAAATGAACGCATCCGTTAGTGAAGTAAAGTTATCGCTTCAGCCTCCAACTGATACCATTTTTCCACTGTAATATTTATCTAAGTTATCCCACTAATTTTTAGACTCTGACTTTAGGGGGTACTGCCGACAAAACGCGGATATTATACGCCAAGTAAATTTCAACCTAAAAGAGTAAAAATCTGCATAAGAAACAGAGCTGTTAATTTAGCTTGTTAAGTCCAAGTCTCCGTTCGTGCAACTGCTATATTTATCGTAAGGGACTAGAATTATTGAAATTTACCTTGTATTGTATTCTAGACTTGTCCGCCGAATCCATCCTTGTATATAATTTCTGTTTGCAGTTCGACAGTTTGCATCGGTTTCCTTCAGATTCCTTTAAATGGTTGGTATCATTGCCATCTGCTAACAGTTCCTATTGCAAAGCCTATAGTGAATTTACATCACTAAGTTATCCCACATGACGGTGCACAATAAAAGCCGATTTTTCCTCAGCTTAGGAAAATCGGCTTTTATTGTTGATATTTACTTAGCGTATATTTTTTTGCGAAATGTTGGTGGTATCCCTATTCACGGTAATCATAGATAACGTAATCTAATCTTGTAGTAGTTAAGGATAAAAATTCTAATTGTTTATTATTAAGTATGACAACAGGCTTATCTTCTGACTCTAAATTTATTACAATTTCAAAAAAAGTTTCAGCAGTATACTTTTGTTTTAGTGATAGTATGCATTCTTTCTTTGAAATCAAATAATCAATAAATTCAATAATTAATTGCTCGCCATCAAAGTCGTCAGATACTTTAGATTTAATGACTGCTGAACTTGTTAGTCGAAAATTATTAGTCGTATTATCTTTTAAATCTCCTAGCGCCCATGAACTGGTTTTATCAATTTCCAGATGATCAGAGAAGTCACTTAACTCAAACTTTTCACTATCGCTGAAGAATCTAAAAAGACAATATATATTAGTTATTGACAATAAAAACCACTCCTCTATTCTATAAATTCATCAGTAGGAATTTTTCTCTTTGCTCCTTGTTTTTCAAAAAGCCATAATCTGCCGGTATCCTTATCCAAATGAACATCAAATCTAGCTACAGGAGTACCATCTGGAATATTATCTTCTTTAAACTTGTGTACATCTCCAACATGCTTTTTCAAATATTTATCATTCAGTACTTTAGTATTCTTTGGAATGAACTTTAGAGCTTCGTCTACTTTTAATTTCTTTGCTTTAGCTGCAGCCTTTCCGATTTTGGCTATTGTGACTAATACAGGAATCCACCATCCAGATGCACTAATCTCTGTATCACTTATAGTAAATGTTTCATTGGTAATTGTATCTACTAAAATCCAATCTTCTTCATTAATTTGAATTTCATAGCTTTCATTTTGTTCAATACCATTCTCATCAACAAAAGTACCATTTAAAAAACCTTGGTTTGTTGAGTAATCTAACGATATTTCAGCTTCCGCTTCAACTTCTGTACTTACCTCTATTTGAAGGTCTTGTACTTCGTTATAACTGTCATAAGTATTGGTGATTATATCTATATTGTCAAATTCTTGTTCTATCATTTCATCAGTATTTATAATATCTACTGCGTTTACTTCTGCTACTGCAAAGTTTGCTGGAACAGTCGAAACCAAAAGTACAAAAGCAATTAATAAGATTAAACTTTTAAACCTATTTTTTTTCATCTTTTCATCCCCCTTAGTTTAATTGTTTTAATAAACCGTATCCAAATTTCTCGTCTTTCCCCTCTGCCCCTAAATCGATTGTATATTCCTCTAATTTAGCCATTAATCCCTTATTTGATTTAGGGACTTCTCCTGCCAAAATCAATGTAATTATTTTTTTTGTAACATTAGCAGTTGCAAAGGAAGTACCTGAAAAGTAATCTGTTTTACCATTAATGTTTATTGATTCAATATTCATTCCATAATCAACTAAATCAATTTTACCAGTTTCACTGCTGAAAACCTTCTCATTATTATTTTTTAACGAGGATACAGAAATTACCCCTTCATACTTAGCAGGGTAATCAATAGAAAGACCATAATTATTCCCAGATGAAGCAACAACTATAATATCTTTCTGCAAAGCATTCCTAATTGTATTCTCTAACAGTTGATTATCTTTATGTATACCTAAACTAACATTTATAATATCTACCGATTCATCTATAGCCCATTCTATTCCCGCTATTAAGTTTTTTATATCACCTATTCCTTTTTCATTTAACACTTTAATATCATATGTCACTTTAGGAGTTATTTTGCACCTATTTCAATCGTTATCTTGCACTATAAGTAAATATAAAAAAGCCCAATTTCTCAGCATTAAAATTGAGAAATTGGGCTTTTATCGTTACTCTGGTTTAATATTTACTTGATTCCGATTACTAAACTGTCTCGTGCGGCTTCAACAACTTCCGTTGTTATTGTTTCAAGCTTATTAATTTCGAGTATTCTTTCAATTTGAGTGAATAGTCTCTGTATGAGCCTAAAGTTCCCTCCAGTAATCTTTATTATGCTGGTTATTGCTTCATAATCGGAAAAGTCTTCAAGCTTTATAGAAAGTCCTAACTCTTCCCATTTATACTCTAGAATATGATGAGTTTCATCTTTACTTAGTTTATCAAATTCATGAGCAAATCCAATTCTAGAGTAGAGTTGAGGATATCGAGCTAATCGCTTCTCAATGCCAGGCATTCCAATTAATATCATTGCCAAGTCATTTCGATCATAGATATCTCTAAGCTGTTCTAAATTTTGCACTTTTAGTCTGTCTATTTCATCAACAATAATCAAGTCAATACCTTCATAAGCGTTAGTGGTGTAATCTTCTTCTTCTCCTTTAGTGAGTACTTTATACATAGTTCTTACCATATTCATTCTGTATTCAATAAGATTAATCTGTTCAGTCATTTTAGTCGCTCGTACTGCTGGAGCTGTATAAAAAATTGTTCTAGCTTCAAGTATCTTTTCATCTGCATCTAGGCCAATATTTTTTGCTGTTTTATAAGCTATTTGTTTTTCGATGGAATCCCAATTCGAATAGTACCTTGAAGACAATGTTTTTCCTACACCCGGTAATCCATAACAAATACCTATATATTTGTATCTAATACATGCATCACAGAACTCGGCAAACCTCTTATATTCTTTTGTTTCAATAAATTTTTGCCCTTTATTCATTGAAATACCTCTTTAGTTTCGGCTTTTTAGAATTAGGTTCATTCGTTTTATTCCCTAGCTCGTGTTGCTTTGATAAGACAATTTCTTCTGCAACTGTTTTTCCAGAATCAAGTTGTTTTTTTAGATTTCTCCGTACTTTATTTCGTGCTGAAACAATTTCTTTTAAATCTACTGTATAATCTGAAATCTCAGGGGAAATAGCAGTACATAGATATTTATCTTGATAAAACACTCGAATCTCCGCAATGTCTCTAGGATCATAACGAATAATGACTGTTTCACCAACGTATGCAGCTAGGTTTGTATCTAAATATCTCAATCCTTGAAAATGAATACCATCAGAATGAACCTTCCTTGGTTTTGCTACATTTAGCAATAATAAATCAAGACATTCCAAACTCTCAGGCATATTGGGAAGAAATCCAGAATTATTCCACGCCTGTATCGGTTCTTTTTTTGTTGTACCATGAACCCTATGATGGTAATTATATATGATGAAATTCAATAATTTTTCATCTAATTCCTTTAGGGTAAGAAGTGGAGTAGTAGTCTGATTCCCCAAGTATCCAGACAAATCTTGTAAAAACAATTGATTAACAGTTAAAAAGAATCTTTCTATTTTCCCTCGTCCTCTTGGAACACCAATTGCGGAAAAGACTAGATTAATTTTTAAATCAATTGCTACTTGCTCCAAATGGTTGGACGTAAAATCACTTCCATGGTCTGTATAAAAAATTTCTGGTATACCGCATATTTGCCAATCAGGATTATTTTTCCTCCATATTGCTTGATGTAAGACCAATGATGTGTTTATGGCAGAGGGATTTTGAAAAGTTAAGAAATACCCAGCAATTGCACGACTGTAATCATCTAAAATAATTGTTAGCCAAGGTCTTTCAGGTTTTCCTTTTTCATTTAAAACTATAATATCTAATGGAGTGTGATCAGCTTGCCAAATCTCATTGGGATAGCTTGATTCTCGTCGGTGAATTAAATCATATTGATTGTCATATGCTTTTTGACCATCATGCGCTAACTTTTTCAAGCTTGGCGAAAGGGATTGCGATACCTTATAAACTTGATAATAACTCGGTTGTTGCCAGCCTTTTTTCTGACATTGCTCACAAATCATTCGATGAATAGACGTTAGTGAATTCCTTCTGTACTTCAAAATCAGTCGCTCAATTGCCACAACTACTTCTGATTCTAAATGTATTTTGCCATCATCACTTCTTGTTTTTCGAATTAAACCTTTTAATCCGAATTTTTTATAATCTTGAATCCAGTATTGTAGGGTTCTTTTGGCAATGCCAGTTTCTTCTGTAATGGCCGTTAATCTTTTTTCGTTGATAAGATAAGGCGCAATAATTTTATACTTTACTACTGCTGCTTGCCGCTGTTCTTCTGAAAAAGCTGTTAATGGAGGTTGTTCATTTTGCATAGATATCAACCTTTCCGATTTATTGTTTTTCTAAATAGCGATAAATCGTAGTGCGAGACACACCCCACTTTTCCGCAACATCTTTAATCGGTGTGCCACTTTCAATTAAAGCTTTCATCATTTCAATATCTTTTGAACCATACTTTTCCGGGCGTCCACCTAGACGCCCACGTGCTTTTGCGGCTGCTCGTCCAGCAGCAGAGCGCTCCTCAATCAAATTACGTTCAAATTCCGCAAACGCTGCAAACAAGTGAAACATTAATTGCCCCGTTGCATTGCTTTTGTCCATTGTTAAGTTTTCTTGCAGGCTATGAAAGCCAATACCTCTCTCATTTAAGTTGTTCACTATTTGAATTAAATCTTGCATATTGCGACCTAGTCGATCCAATCGCCAAACGACAATTGTATCGCCTTTACGTGCATACTTAAGAGCTTCTTCTAAACCGGGACGTTGTTTTTTTGTTCCACTCATTTTATCGTGAAAAATTTTTGTACAACCATGTTGCGTTAAAGCATCTGATTGCAAATCCAAATTTTGTAATCCTGTTGACACACGTGCATATCCAATTAACACCAAAATCACTCTTTCCTCATTTTACCTTTGATTTCATTGTAACATAAGATGTTAAATATATGGTTAATGAACATAGATTAATGAACGGAGTTTTATTACATTCCAAACGGTAAAAAACGCCCCTTATAAATTAAAAAGGAGCGTGTTCAGAAAAGGACGAGTTTTGTTACAAGGGAATAAGAGGAATTCTATTCTAAATTAAATCAGTGTTCAAAATTTTTTATAAAGATACAGTTCATTTTTATCTTTCATTCAATTATTCACTTGAATATTGGTGAATAAAAAGGGTATACTATATTCAAGTAAATAATTGAATGAGAACGGAGAGAGAAAATGATCAAGAAAGATACTTGTGAGATTTATTGTTATGACGAAGAAAAGGTCAATCGAATACAAAACGATTTACAAACAGTTGATATTGTTAGTGTTACCCAAATTTTAAAATCTATCGCTGATGAAAATAGAGCGAAAATTACCTATGCTTTGTGTCAAGATGAAGAATTATGTGTATGTGATATAGCAAATATTATCGGTTCAACAGTTGCAAATGCTTCTAACCACTTACGAAAACTTCATAAGCAAGGAGTTGTGAAGTTTAGAAAAGAAGGAAAACTCGCGTTTTATTCGTTAGATGATGAAAATATCAAGCAGATAATGATGATTGCATTAGCACATAAAAAAGAGGTGAAGGTCAATGTCTGAGCAGCAATCAAAATTATCTGAACAAGAAATGAAAACATATCGTGTTCAAGGATTCACTTGTACAAACTGTGCATCCATTTTTGAAAATAATGTTAAAGAACTCCCTGGAGTTCAGGATGCGAAAGTAAACTTTGGAGCATCTAAAGTTTATGTTAAAGGAAATACAACGATTGAAGAACTAGAAAAAGCAGGAGCATTTGAAAATTTAAAAATTCGGAATGAAAAAGAACAGAGAGTAGAACGTGAACCTTTCTGGAAGCAAAAAGAAAACATTAAAGTATATATTTCAGCGTTATTACTTGTGATTAGTTGGTTTTTAGGGGAGCAATACGGAGAAGAGCATATTCTTCCGACAACTGGTTATGCAGCATCCATTTTAATTGGTGGATATTCGCTATTTATTAAAGGTCTTAAAAATTTAAGCAGATTAAATTTCGATATGAATACGTTGATGACTATTGCCATTCTAGGAGCTGCAGTAATTGGTGAATGGGGTGAAGGAGCAACCGTTGTTATTCTCTTTGCTGTCAGTGAAGCCTTAGAGCGTTATTCAATGGATAAAGCTCGCCAATCCATTGAATCATTGATGGATATTGCTCCAAAAGAAGCGTTAATTCGCCGTGGAAATGCAGAAATGACGGTTCATGTTGAAGATATTAAAGTTGGCGATATTATGATTGTAAAGCCTGGTCAAAAATTGGCGATGGATGGAACTGTAATTAAAGGTACATCTACGTTAAATCAAGCTGCCATTACAGGGGAAAGTGTTCCAGTAAATAAAACAGTTGATGATGAAGTCTTTGCAGGAACTTTAAATGAAGAAGGGTTGCTTGAAGTTAAAGTAACAAAACGAGTGGAAGATACCACTCTTTCAAAAATCATTCATCTGGTCGAAGAAGCTCAAGCAGAACGAGCACCCTCTCAAGCGTTCGTTGATAAATTTGCGAAATACTATACACCAGCTATTATCATCTTGGCTCTTTTAATCGCTGTTGTTCCGCCATTGCTATTTGGTGGTGATTGGAGTGAATGGATTTATCAAGGTTTAGCTGTATTAGTGGTTGGCTGTCCGTGTGCTTTAGTTGTTTCAACGCCAGTGGCTGTTGTTACTGCAATAGGAAATGCTGCAAAAAATGGTGTTTTAATTAAAGGTGGTATTCATTTAGAACAAGCAGGAGCCCTTAAAGCCATTGCTTTTGATAAAACAGGAACATTAACAAAAGGTATTCCTGCTGTAACAGACATCGTAACGTATAGTGGGAATGAAAATGAATTGATGACTATAACAGCAGCCATTGAAAAAGGTTCGCAACATCCACTTGCTTCAGCGATTATACGAAAAGCAGAAGAAAATGAATTAAATTTTAATGGTGTGACGATTGAAGAATTCCAATCTATTACTGGTAAAGGCGTAAAAGCCAAAGTAAATAATGTTATGTATTATGTAGGAAGTCCAAATTTGTTTGAAGAATTGCATCAATCGATTGAAAGTGATAGAAAACAAAAGATTACTGAAATGCAAACCCAAGGAAAAACTGTAATGGTGTTAGGAACCGAAGAAGAAATCCTTTCATTAATTGCCGTAGCAGATGAAATGAGAGAATCTTCAAAAGAAGTGATCAGTAAATTGAACAATATAGGAATTGAAACAGTGATGCTGACAGGCGATAACAAACGAACTGCCACAGCCATTGGAAAACAAGTCGGTGTTTCTGATATTAAAGCTGATTTATTACCAGAAGATAAGCTGAATTTCATTAAAAAACTTCGTTCAAAGCATCAAAATGTAGCAATGGTTGGGGATGGCGTGAATGATGCGCCAGCGCTTGCGGCTTCCACGGTTGGTGTGGCGATGGGTGGTGCTGGGACTGATACAGCACTAGAAACAGCTGATATTGCCTTAATGTCTGATGATTTAAGTAAATTGCCATATACCATCAAATTGAGCCGTAAGGCTTTAGTGATCATCAAGCAAAACATTACCTTCTCTTTAGCGATTAAATTAGTCGCATTATTGTTGGTTATGCCTGGTTGGTTAACGCTATGGATAGCGATATTTGCCGATATGGGAGCAACATTACTTGTAACACTAAACAGTTTAAGGTTATTGAAAGTTAAAGAATAAAAATTTAAATCTGAACTAAGCACCTTTTGTGGAATAAGGCGAATTGAAACTTTATTTTAAAATTAAATGCTTAATTATTAACTCCATTTTGATCAATCTTTTTTCAAAATGGGGTTTTTGTATTTGTTGATAAATAAGGTTTAATGACATTTTTTAATCAATCTTTATTACAAAACTACACCCTTTTCATAAATTGATGTGCAAAATAACACTTGAAATATACGCAAATTATCGGTCAAAGTTACAGTCCACTACACCTGTATCAATAGAGTACACTCTATTGATATATAATTGAGCTAATAAATTGAAAAATACAGAAATGGGATGATACTGAATGAAAATTGCGAGAGGTAGAGAATTGCTTACACCGGAACAGAGACAGGCTTTTATGCAAATCCCTGAAGATGAATGGATATTGGGGACCTACTTCACCTTTTCCAAACGAGATTTAGAAATAATTAATAAGCGAAGGAGGGAAGAAAACCGTTTAGGGTTTGCCGTTCAATTAGCTGTTCTTCGGTATCCCGGTTGGCCATACACTCATATTAAAAGCATCCCAGATTCGGTTATACAATATATATCGAAACAAATCAGTGCTAGTCGATCCTCGCTTAGCTATTATCCTCAAAGGGAAAATACACTTTGGGATCATTTGAAAGAAATTCGAAGTGAATACGACTTTGTAACTTTTACCCTGAGTGAATATCGAATGACATTTAAGCGCCTTCATCAATTAGCTTTGGAAAATGGTGATGCCATTCATCTACTGCATGAATGCATAGATTTTCTAAGAAAAAACAAAATCATACTGCCTGCTATCACTACACTTGAAAGAATGGTGTGGGAAGCAAGGGCAATGGCTGAAAAGAAACTATTTAATACGGTAAGTAAATCTCTTACAAATGAACAAAAAGAAAAGCTTGAAGAGATCATTACTTCGCAGCATCCATCCGAATCCAATAAAACGATATTGGGTTGGTTAAAGGAACCACCGGGTCATCCTTCGCCCGAAACATTTCTAAAAGTAATAGAACGACTTGAATACATACGTGGAATAGAATTAGAAACGGTACAAATTAGCCATTTGCATCGCAATCGTCTGTTACAGCTATCTCGCTTAGGTTCAAGATACGAGCCGTATGCATTCCGTGACTTTCAAGAAAATAAACGTTATTCGATATTAACCGTCTATTTATTACAACTTACTCAGGAGCTAACAGATAATGCGTTTGAAATTCATGATAGGCAAATACTTAGTTTGTTATCAAAAGGTCGTAAGGCTCAAGAGGAAATCCAGAAACAAAACGGTAAAAAACTAAATGAGAAAGTTATACACTTTACGAACATCGGACAAGCATTAATTAAAGCAAGAGAGGAAAAATTAGACGTTTTTAAGGTTTTAGAATCGATTATTGAATGGGATACCTTTGTCTCTTCAGTAGAAGAGGCTCAGGAGCTTGCCCGTCCTGCCGACTATGATTATTTGGACTTACTGCAAAAACGGTTTTATTCACTAAGAAAATATACGCCAACGCTATTAAGAGTATTGGAATTCCATTCTACAAAGGCAAATGAGCCACTTTTACAGGCTGTTGAGATTATTCGAGGAATGAACGAATCCGGAAAGCGAAAAGTGCCTGATGACTCACCTGTGGATTTTATTTCAAAACGATGGAAAAAGCATTTATACGAGGATGATGGTACAACAATTAATCGTCATTACTATGAAATGGCTGTTTTAACAGAACTTCGGGAGCATGTTCGGGCAGGAGATGTTTCTATTGTTGGCAGCAGACAATATAGGGATTTTGAGGAATATTTGTTTTCGGAAGATATATGGAATCAATCGAAGGGGAATACGAGATTAACAGTTAGTTTATCATTCGAAGATTATATAACAGAGAGAACCAGTAGCCTTAATGAAAGGTTAAAATGGTTAGCTGCCAATTCCAACAAGTTAGATGGGGTTTCTCTTGAAAAAGGAAAACTGTCACTTGCACGCTTAGAAAAAGATGTTCCAGAAGAAGCAAAAAAATTTAGCGCAAGCCTTTATCAAATGCTACCAAGAATAAAATTAACTGATTTACTTATGGATGTTGCTCATATAACAGGATTTCATGAGCAATTCACTCATGCTTCCAATAATCGAAAACCAGATAAGGAGGAAACAATCATTATCATGGCTGCCCTTTTAGGAATGGGAATGAATATTGGCTTAAGCAAGATGGCTGAAGCCACACCCGGACTTACATATAAGCAACTAGCCAATGTATCTCAATGGCGCCTGTATGAAGATGCAATGAATAAGGCCCAAGCCATATTAGTAAATTTCCATCATAAATTACAATTGTCCTCCTATTGGGGCGACGGTACAACATCCTCGTCAGATGGTATGAGAATGCAACTAGGTGTTTCATCACTACATGCAGACGCAAACCCACATTACGGAACTGGAAAAGGAGCAACCATCTATCGATTTACGAGTGATCAATTCTCTTCTTACTACACAAAAATTATCCATACTAACTCAAGGGATGCCATTCATGTTTTGGATGGGTTGTTGCACCATGAGACGGATCTAAACATAGAGGAGCATTATACAGATACTGCTGGTTACACAGACCAAATCTTCGGATTGACTCATTTATTAGGATTTAAATTTGCTCCTAGAATAAGAGATTTATCGGACTCAAAATTATTTACAATAGATAAAGCTAATGAGTATCCAAAATTGGAAGTCATTTTACGTGGGCAAATAAATACAAAAGCCATTAAAGAAAATTATGAGGATATTTTGCGATTAGCTCATTCTATAAGGGAAGGAACGGTTTCAGCATCCCTAATTATGGGGAAACTAGGTTCCTATTCAAGACAAAACAGCTTAGCTACAGCCTTACGTGAGATGGGTCGAATAGAAAAAACGATCTTTATTCTTAATTACATTTCAGATGAATCGCTAAGAAGAAAAATACAAAGAGGATTGAATAAAGGAGAAGCCATGAATGGGCTGGCAAGAGCTATTTTCTTTGGAAAACAAGGAGAGCTTAGGGAACGAACCATACAGCATCAGCTTCAAAGGGCCAGTGCTTTAAACATAATTATCAATGCCATTAGTATCTGGAATACCTTACATCTAGCAAAAGCAGTTGAATATCAAAAACAGTATGGTAGTTTTAATGAAGAATTATTGCACCATATGTCGCCTCTAGGTTGGGAACATATTAATTTGCTAGGAGAATACCATTTTAATTCAGAGAAAGTGGTCTCATTAGATTCTCTAAGACCACTGAAACTTACTTAGCGTTGTTAAAATTGGGGGGGACCATCTCGGAAACGGGCTTAACGTTGTAAATCCGCATTTTCCTGACGGTACCCCTATAAGCAATTATTTAACTATTAAATACATCGAGTATACTTGAAAGATATAAAATTTTCTCACCAAAAAGGTAAGTACGTAATGTCTGTTACTAGTTTTTCAAAAGATTTTGCGCCGCAAATTCACGATTTAGTGTATTGGGAGCGATAAAATATGGTTGTCCCGTTTGTTTTCTTTTCTTCACCTTCACACGACATTGCCAATTATATTTTTGCATGATACGTTGTACAGCTTTGTGATTGATGCGTTAATCATTTCGTAGAATAGCTGTAATTTTGCGATACCCATATCGATATTTATTTATAATACACGAATCATCTCTTTTAGTAGTTGAGATGTATGAAACCGTTTGGATTCCTTCTTCCAACGATAATATGTAGCGCGTGGAATTTCTAAAATGGCACACAGCTTTTGAACGTTAATTTTCCTTTCCATTGCTCAAACATATCTACAATTACTTGTTTAACCATTTCCTCTCCAATTCTGCTTACTTTTTTAGAACTTCAATTTGTTGCTTTAAAAACTGATTTTCATATTGTAACTGTTCCATTGGAGTAAGACTTTCAGGTCCTTTTCCATACGTATATTGTTTACCGACAGGCTGTTCAAAACGATGCATCCCGCAGCCTTTATATCAGCGTACCCATGTTTCAATTTGTGTTTTATGTCGAACATTTAGCTCCTCCATTATTACTTTTGCAGCACTTTCTTTAATTAGGATTGCGTCACTTTTCATTAAAAGGCCATATCCTTGAGGAAGGGATTTTTATTTAAATATAGAATAGGTATTATTGTTAGCAATTTAGCTGAGAAGAGAAAAGTTAGATGAGAATGGGGTAAATTGAAATTTATGGAGTAAAGGACAGCTTAAATCCAATTAAGAAAAAACTATCGAATGTTATTCGTTCGTGTATGGTGGAAGCACTTGATTTTCCATCTGATAAGAGGTTTCATCGTTTCTTCCCTTTGGATAAGGAAGATTTTTATTTCGCGAGTGGAAGAACTGAATCATATACAGTAATTGAAGTTAGTATGTTCGAAGGTCGTTCGGTAGAAGCCAAAAGCAATTACTAAAGTTACTATTTAAACGTATTAATAGTGAATTGAATATATCTCCACAAGATATTGAGATTACAATTTTTGAAACACCAAAACATAACTGGGGTATAAGAGGATTACCTGGAGATGAGTTAAAGCTGAGTTATAAAGTTAATGTATAAATTCGAGATGGTCATTTACTGACCACTTCTTTTTTTAAGTAACGAACAGCATTAAGTGAAAAGGAATTAATTGTCTTTAATATTATCTTGAAATTGAGTCTTCTGTTAAAGGGCGCTTTTCTGAAGTAAGGATTAGTCTCTGATTAACGGGAAACCAGCTAATATCTTGACAGGTGTTTATTAGCTGGTTTTATTACCGTCCCAAATTATGACAACTATGAGACTTTCAACTTAATAGGTATTCGCTGATCCATATCAAGTTCAAAAGTTCCGTATGGATTGACATGATGATAAAATAAAGGTGTTATTCCCCTAAAATCTTCCGGAGTCATTTTCTTCAACCAATATTGATTATTGTCATAAAGAACTTCTTGCACCATTAAGGTATTCATATAGACTAAGCAATTTTGCAACAATTGAAGTGATAAGGCGGACACCTCTTGATCTTCTATCGAATTGGAACGAATTTCACTGTTTTTTCCATAGAAAATATAGGTATTCACCGAGTTCCATTGTTCCACTGTATTTAATCCTTCATGGATCTCCCTACGAATCTCTTCATAGTGTAAATAATCACATAAAAAGATTGTTTTAATAGCTTTTCCTAATTCACATAAAGCCTGATAGGTTGGATGTTTCGTATCCCTTGTAAATCGCTTTAATATGGATTCGGCAGAAGCAGTACCCAACCGTAGAGCAGTTGCAAACTTAATAATTTGTTCATACTGCTGCCGAATAAGATCCCAGTTAATCGGTCTGCTTAAAGCCTGTTGTAGATGAGGATATTCCTCATTCATGCCGGCTTCTGGACGATATAGCTTTTGAGACCCAATATTTTTAAAACGTGGCATCAGCTTAAAACCAAGTAGATGACAAAAAGCAAAAGCAACAACACTTTGTCCGTGTGTATCGACATAATTTCGGTCAACCTCCATGTCCGTACAGTGACGAAGAACCCCTTCCATCATTGCTGCCACCTCCGAAGAAAGGCAGGACTTAAGCTGAGAATAGATACAAGCTGACTTTCGATCTGTATGCCAATAGATCATGACTCCATGTTTCTTATAACGAGGGTGCCATTCCGAGAGCAGGTTCTGATCCCAAGAGCCAAAATGTTTTGAATCGGAAGCACATGCAGTGGTAGCTTCTCCCCATACCTCTTTCATTCGATTGTAGATGATATGGTTTGTAACCTCTGCGTTGGCTTTTCTCAAATGATCCTTATGAATAAATTTTTGACGTATATACCGAAGTTCCCGATAACCATCTAGGCGGTTCCCTGCTGAAACAGTTTTCAAACCTGTATTTGTTCCTAATCCAAATAAACTTAGAAGAAGCCGTCGTTGGACAGTTTCTCGATCTAAAATCTCTCGATTGGCTGTGGTCTTAAAGTGTTTGGTGAACTCCGTGTGAAAATCTGTTTCTTTTAATAAATCCAATAGGTTAATATCGGTCCAACGGTTCTTAATCTCCTGTTTAAGCATTGTCACATGTGGAGGTTCAGGTTGCTTTTCGAGTGGAGTAACTCTAATCCATCCCTTGTTATTTCTGGTAGTAATCGCTACTTTTTCATTACTTTGATCTTCTATCCCTTGATTCAATAATTGGAGTTTATCTTTCATCATCTGTATAATATCTTTGATAAAAGGCTCTACATCAAGAGGAGCTTTAAGTGCTTGAAAATATTCTTCCTTGTGCTCATCAAAATCTTGAGGCAGATCTTCATCCGGATTTCGATAACGATCAGCGCCCTCGATCCAAATTTCCTTACAACGAAGTCGAGTGCGAAGCGAATGTAAAACAGCAATCTCATAATTGATTCGGTTCACCCTCTCCATCCCTTTACTATCCGTTTCAACAATAATATCCTTCCACTTAGGCTGAATGACTCCCTCAACGGGAACCTCATCCCCAGCAGCAAAATAACGTTGCCCACTTTCTCCATACTCTCGTATAAGTTGGATAGCCTCAATAATCGGCTGGTGAAATTGATTATTTGAGCGAAAAGTAAGGTTGTTTAAAATTTTAGAAAGAGACTTCCGATAATGCCCTTGGTAAGAAGAGTGCATTTTTGTATAGATTTTTTCTTTGTACTCCCGGTTATTTTTTGTCATGTCCTTAATAATATCTCGAATCATATCA
Source organism: Lysinibacillus sp. RU7 (assembly GCF_057837305.1). Lineage (NCBI taxonomy): Bacteria > Bacillati > Bacillota > Bacilli > Caryophanales > Bacillaceae > Lysinibacillus > Lysinibacillus sp. RU7. The sequence continues at coordinate 112,035 of NZ_JBYQFK010000011.1, forward strand.
GAGCTAACAATAGGGAATAAGGTATCTTGAATGACCCCTTCTGGATGATCTACGGATGCTTTTAATAGATTGACAATATATTTGTTTTTTCCTTGGACTCTTTCTAATTCTTCTACTGCTTCTTTTCGAGTTGTATTTTTGGCCTTATTTCCGAATTTAAGCGTAATTTCATCCAATAAATCAGCTAAATAATCAATAACTTCCTCATGACGATGCGAAAATAAAATGGCAAGAAGGGTATAGCGAATGGGTGCAGGGTGTGCACGCAATTCCGTTACAGTTTCTGTAGCTGCACGAAGTCGATATTTCTTTACTAATTTCGGAGTCAAATGATGAAATAATCTTGGAGGAATGTGTAGATGCCGAATCGCAAACAATTTTTAAATTTCTATTTCCATAGTGTTTACACTTGGTTTGCTAGGAGAAGATAAAAGTTGGCGAAAAGTTAAAATATCGGATTCCCTTTCCTTATGAAATTCTTCTTCAAAGCCTTCTGCTGATACCTCATCAGCAAAAGATTCCAGTAACGCATCTAATCGTGACCAAGTCTTAGGAGATAGCTGCTGATAAATCGATTCGTACAAATTCTTTTCAAAAATATCGATGGCAGAATCAATCATTCGCTTTAAACTCCCGTTTGAAGGAGGTTCGACTTTCCACTTGCGAAACAGACTATATGCCTGATTTTTTAAATAGTCAGTATCATGTATAAAGTGAACTTGTTCGTTTAACCAATCTGTCAAAAGATCATTGTCCTTTGCCGTTAGCTCTCTAAAATCGAAGAATTCCCTAATTTGCTTTCGATGATAAGTAAAATTTCTTTCCTCTGCTCCCCAACGATATTCTTCAAAGAGCGTTGGAGAAAATCCTAATTGATGTGCTATAAATTCAATGACCACTTTGGGAATATCCTGTTTTTTTGCAGGAAATCGTGCCTCTTGCTGAAAGTACTTTAATAATACTGTAAAGCCTAAACGACTTGCCCCTGTTTTATTTCCAATCAGCTTTCTTTCAATTGGTAATAAGGTAAAATGTTCTAGAAGTTCGTCTTCATTCCAATTTCGTTTCATAAATCCTCTTCCCCTAATCTAAAGTAATTACTAATTTGAGTGTAATCTATTGATTGGAGGATGAAAACAATACTTTGCGGTCTAGAGCAGCTACCCTGTCACTAAGCCCTTTTGCTTTCAAGAATGAGTATACAATACGAATTGTATATGTCAGTTCCAGAAATTCAGACAAGTATATCTTAGCATATTTACATTAGATAAATCATTGTGTTAGAATAAAATAACGAAAATTCGTTAAAATATTAGTAATGAATGTTCTAGTGAGTATTTTATATTTTTTTATTTAAAAATAACGAAAATTCGTTAAAAGAGGGATAATAGTATGGCTAAAACAGATAACCCCATAATTATTGGTGGCAATGATCCGTTTACGCATTTTTTAATTACTGGTCCTACACGTTGTGGTAAAACATCAACGATTTTGTTACCGACAATATTTCAGTTATTAGAACAAAAGAAGCGTGGAAAGAAATTAGGTTTTTCATTAGTGGAGCCAAAAGGTGATTTGATTTGGGAGGTTGAGGAGTTTTGTAAGGAGATGGATATTCCTTATGTATTGCTTGATCCATCTAATTCGAATACTGATTTCTTTAATGTAATGGAAGGCGATACGGATGTAGTAATAGAGGCGACAGTAGCTGTTTTACAATCTTTATTTGGTAAGCAGGAGGCGTTTTTCCAAACATTAGCTGAACTCTCTACACGTAATGTTACGAAGCTTTTAAAGCTATTGAAGGGTGATAATTTAACCTTATTAGATTTATTGGCAACATTACGTGATGAAAAGCTGTTAAGGCGCTATGTAGAGGATTTAAGGGATCAAGGTGAAGCTTCAGATTTACTTTCATTTTTTGAAAATGAAATGTTTGGTTCACTTGCAGATCAGTATCGTAAATTAATCATCGGATTACGTGCACAACTTGAAAATATGACCGGTAATGAACAGTTACGTCATATTATTTCAGGTAAGAGCAGCATCAATTTAGATGAGCATTTAGCCAATGGTGGTGTTTTACTTGTTAATACGGATTTAGGGCGTTTAAAGAAGGCTGGAGATGCTTTTGGCATGTTTGTAACGATGCATATTCAATCAGCTGCATTACGTCGTCCTGGTATGGAGAAAACACGTACACCGCATTTTATGATTGTGGATGAATATGCCCGATACATTAATCCTGATGTAGAAATGTTTTTATCTGTTGCAGCGAGCTCTCGTGTGGCTGGTATTTTTGCGATTCAATCACTTGGCCAATTAGAAATTGAATCTGGTCGCATTGGTGCGAAGGCAATGAAACAGGCCATTATGACGAACTGTCGAAACAAAATTGCTTTCTGTGGTTTATCTTCAGCTGATGCAAAAGAGTTTGCAGAGGAATTCGGTAAGGATGTTGTGATTATGCGGCAGTCTACTTACAAAAATAAGATTCTGACGTCAAAATTTTTCCCAGAGAGCTACCGAGATACAGAAACAGAAGAATATCGGTATCGACCGACCTACTTACAGGATCAGATGAAGCGATTCCATTTTATCTGCAAAATCTTAAATGATGGGACTCCTCAGAAGCCGATTGAAGGGGTTGGAGCATTTGTTCCTCGTAATTGGAAAGAGCAAAGAAGCTGGGAACAGCCCATTAATCAGCCTATCCAAGAAGAAAATCGTGGGTTAATTAAAAAATTATTTTCACATAGTTTTTCACGTGAAACAAAAGTACTTCCTACTAAATCAGCCATTTTTTCAGTGAATCCAGATAAAGAGGGAAGTCGTGAATTTGTAGAGGAAAATGCGATTTTACTAGGACAGCATAAACAAGTTGTCGTTCAGCAAGTGCCTGTACAAGAAGAAATTCAAAGTAAGCTGCAAGAAGTATCTCCAAAAGAGCTAGTTAAACAGAATAATGATTTAGAAGTGCTTTCAACTATAGAACAGGTAGATGTATGTAAGAAAGTCGTGCCAACGTCTGTTCCAAAAGTAGAGAAAGCGACTGCTGGTGATAGCAGTTCAACGGACTCATCTAAATTTGTCGTATCAGATGATGAAGCGTATGAGAATGGCGATACATTCTTTTAAATTTAAAATCCCATATGAATGAAATGACAGCATGATTGTCATCTAGAAAAAGCGAAAGAGGTATTTTTAATATGAGTGGTCTAAATGATATTTTAATCGAAGGGTTTAATCCTGAAATTGTAGCAGAGCTAGAACGTGAAAGACAGTATGATGTATGGAACGATATTGCGAAGGCTCAGCAAACAGAGCGTATTGTTGGTGAACAACTAATTGGCTTTGAAACACACAAAATTAACGAACAAAAGGTTGTTTGCGGTGTTGTGCGTATAGGAAAAGTGAAAGGTTTAATTCCTTTAGATGAATCAGGTATTAATCCAGAGGACCCTTACGCATTAAATAAGTTCAGAGCCTTAGCAAATCGTGAAATTCAGTTTATTATTTTACGTTATAGCATGGAAGCTGAGATGTTTGTTGCTTCTCGTAAGAAAGCCCGTGAAATTACAGCTGGTATTACGTTAAGTAAAATCAAAGAAGGCTACAATATTTATTGTGTTGTGCGTGAAGTTGAAAAAGGTCATTTAATTGGTGATATTGGGGGAATCGACGTTCATATTCCAGCCTTTGAATTATCATATGGTTGGGTAGATGATTTACGTTCAATGTATAAGCCTGGTGATCATATTCGCGTACAGGTTGTAGAAATGAATTTAGATAAGATTAAAGTATCAAGAAAGCCGTTGATGGAGAATCCATTTCCGGAATGTTTATCTCGTTATGTACCAAATGGTGAATATGTTGGAACTGTCTCAGGTGTACAAGCGTACGGTGTATTTGTGGCGTTAGAAGAAGGTGTCGATTGTTTAGCACAGCATTTAAAGTTCCAGCATGTTGAGAAGGGTAGTAAAGTGCTTGTACGCATTACAAAAGTAGAATCAAAGGGCTCGAATAAGATTCATGCGAAAATTGTGCGAGTGATGAGCCCGTTATACTAACAGTAGAAAAAGAGAAAAAAATATAAATAGAAATATAGAATTTTATTTATTTAGACTGTATACACCCGGTTTAATACGAGTGAGGTCATTGTAGGTAACAGCATGATGATTCGGTGCATTGCTACACATTTTTGAAGTGATATGTGTGCGAATGGTGCTTTCCTTATACGGCGTATTTTGATGTGTTAGATAGTTGAGGACGTCTAAGATGGTAAATTCATTTAGATTTTTAGACTGTGTGATTTGTTCAGCAGCAGTTAAAATTTGTTCTCGACAAGTCGTTGCTTTCATTCGACTCCCTCCTTTTCTATCAATATAGCTTGTCGTTAAAGTCCTGTCTAGTAAGCGTGTATTGTGAGTATGTGGTGTGTTTAAAGGTAGAAATAAATAAAAAGCGATAAATATATTTTTCTTTTTATAGATTTTTAGAAAAAATAAAAGTAGAAGGGACTATGTAAATGGGGAAGAAGCCATTTGTCAGTCCTTTTTCTCTAGGACGACATGAGTGGTCGGTTAAGTGGAATGTCATGAGTGACCGTATTATTAATCGAGATATGCAGCGACGTATGGAGAAAGAGGAACATATACTGCGACACTTGAAAATATTTCAGGTGATTACACAGAAGCAATTAAGGAATCGATTTAAAGCAGGCGAGAAGCAAATTGAAAATATGGTGCGTAAAAAGCTATTAGTAAAGCACTGCTTACTAAAAAATGGGCAGGAATGGTTGATCTATACATTGGCCAATACCAGTAATTATTGGCTGGGCTATGAAACAGAAGACGTTTTGAAACGATTAGTTGGTGTCGATTTCTATTATGAATTAAATCAGAAACTTCCATTTGAATTAAAGCTGTTAGCGAGCATTCAACCCTTTGTTTATCAAATTGAAATGAATGAACATGTGTATGAGGTGTATATAGACCGAGGGGATACGTCGGAGCTTCTGCATTTTATTGAGCGTTACCAAAGTGTTTGTAAGGAAAGACGTTTATTTATAGTAGCGGAGAAAATTAATCATTTGAATGGTCTTTTAATGGCTTTGAAGACGAATGATATTAAGGTGAGAGCTGTTACAGATAGCCAGTTGTATGAACAGGTATGCGGGTTTGGGTTTTATGGCTTAAATGAAGGTGGCTGGGTTTTATCTAAATAGAAAAATATATTTTTAGAAAAAGAGATAAAAGTAAAGGGTATGACGTCAAATTGTCATACCCTTTTACTTGCTCGAATACGGTTGTAAAAGTCATCTGGTAAGTAGCGATGACCAAATGCAACAATCCAAATTTGCCCTGTTTCAGGATGATAAACGATACGTAAGTCATCATGTGGTGGGTCCGTTGGATAGTCTGATTTTTTATGAAGCGACTTAAACCCGGCAAAATCATTTTTCAGGTTGTCACCAATTGCGGGATTTTGAACAATCTCAAGTAGAGCCTTTGTAACGGTGTGAAGTACAGAATTAAATTTTTCATCTTCAGCAAATGCAGGTACTTTCGATAAAGCTAAAATATCTAATAGTAAATGCTGTGGATTCATGGATATTTCTTTAATGCTCGCAATTGTAGAAATTGCATTTCGCAAGGATTGTTCAGAAACTGTCATTTTATTTCTCCGTTTTGTAAATACTGATCTAATAATGCGTTTGCTGCATCTTCAAGAGCTGCTCCGTTCAGTAATTGTTTCTCTTGTAATCGTTCACTGTATAAACGTTCAATTTTAAGCTGTTCCACTTCTTGCTCCAATAATTTAATTTTATGGATTAATGAAGGGATTAGATCCGGTGTATTTAGTTGAGCAATCGTTTCACCACTAGAGATGATTTCAATTGTCGCATAGTCCTGCAACAATTCTTTCCACTTCTTACTGTGACGTAAATCAGAAGCTTGAAGTCGATTACGATTCGGTAATTCGTTTTCGATACGTTTAATGTCTAACTGTTCCATAAGTGCTGGCATGAACTCACCCTCTTCTCTCATGTTTTCACCTCCTAGTATAGTATATGTACAAAATATGTACAAATGTTTGTACATATTATTACCTTTTTGAAATTAAATAAACACAGATAAATTTCCCTTTATAGAAAAATATATTTATAGAAATGTAAAATGATTGACTTTTAACGAAAAGTCGTTAAAATGAATAGTGTACTTTACTTTATCATCAAGCTTTTATTTATCCAATTTGGATATTCAATTTATTTGAAATAGCTGATGGCTAGGCAGATGGATTTCATCTATAAAATGTTCTAGCGAAAACCTTTGTTTTGCCATTTAGAAAGCTCTTTATGGAGTAAAGTGGCCTTGTGAGTATTGACTTGCAAAAACTTTTGTTAAATCGGTGTACTTATTTCAGTGCGTCTTTTTTATAGCGTAATATTAAACGACTTTTCTATGTGTAGATACATAGATGGTCGTTTTTTTATTGCAAAAAATTCATTTTAAGGAGAGATGTCAGCATGACAGAGATTCAGACAACAATAGCACCGACCAAGTTATTACAGAAATTGGTGGAAGTGAGAAAGGCAGTTCCATATTTACAGAAGTCACAAAACGGATATCAATATGCGTACGTTGGCTCTTCCAATGTATTAGCAGCTGTACGTGACAAATTAGATGAAATGGGATTAGTTCTGTTTCCGAAGATTATTTCACGCGAGGTAACTCAAACGGTTGCAAGCAACAAAGACAAGTATGGCAACATTAAAAATTCGATTACCTATTTTACTGAGTTATTTTTTGAATTCACATGGTTTGATAGTGAATCAGGAGAGTCATATGTTGTTCCTTTCTATTCACAAGGCATTGATACCAACCAAGAAAAAGGTGTCGGTAAAGCAATGACCTATGGGGAGAAATATTTCCTGCTCAAGAGTTTTAATATACCTACAGACTCTGACGATCCAGATGCTTTTCAAAAGAAATCGGGTCAGCTGTCAGTAGATTATATTTTAGAAGCTCAGGTCAATGAATTGAAAGGTCTTTTAAATCAATTAGCAACAGTTTGTCAGGCTGATTTTAGTTCAGTAATGGAACGCTTTTCTTATGAATTCCAAGTGAAATCATTAGATAAGCTGACAACGGATTATTTCGGTGCTGCCAAACGGGCAGTAAAGGATTGGCTGAAAAAAGCGAGTGCAGCAGGGCAGCAACCTGTCACTCCATTATCACCAGCCTCTCAAAATCAAGTTCAACCTATTCAGGTGCAAACTGCTTCACAGGTGATGCAGCAGCCTGAATTTGATCAATCGAAAGAAGCTTATAAAGTGCTTTCATTAATTCCTCGCGTTTCTGGTAATGGTCAAAACTATATGGAAATGCAAGTGCAGTCTACAACGGGGCAAACACTCACCGTTTTAGCTCGTGATGAAAACTTTGCTAAAGCACAGAGTCTAGTAATAGGCACGAATTACAATTTATCGCTACAAGAACAAAATAATATGTTCTTCCTAGTGTAAGAAAGGTGATGTACATGAGTAGATCGACACCGTTAGCAATGTTTGTGACGAAAAATGATGAATTGGTGGGTGTGTATCCGGGTATTCTTGGGGGCAATACGCTAGTCATTGCAAAGAATGTTGCAGATAGCGTGTTAGAAATTACTCATCAATGCCAATGCTGCCGATTTTATCGTGAGGAGTGTCCCATCATTCAGTCCATCATTTGGTATATGGCGGTACATCATAAAAAGCGAATCACAGGCTTTAATTGGGTACAAGAAAAGGTTACGTTACAGCTAGATTGGCATCAGATTCCAATTCCATCATTAGATATGAAACCTGTATCGAGGGAGGACTTTGTATGAGTATATTGCCAAACATTGTTAACGTAGCTCAGGAATATCAAATCGATATAGATCCCCGTACTTTAGGTAAGCGTGAGGTGTTAGGAAAGTGTCCGTTTTGCGATAATGGCCATCATAAAAAAACGAGAAGGTATTATTTATCTCTTAATGAGGATAGGAACGTCTTTCGTTGCTGGTACTGTAATGAACAAGGTGGCGTGCTACGTTTCCTTTCATTGCTTTCTGGTGAAGCTGAAGGTTCTATCTTAGAGCGATTACGGAATGAAAACAAACGCTCTAATTATCAAAAGCATAATGCAGAAAAGCTTACGACAAGACAACTTCAATTAATCGGCTATGGTCGCATTAATTGGATGGCTAATCGTAAATTCGATTACGACTTGTATGTAGCTTATCGAGAGCGTGTTTGGGATGATTGGCAACGGTTTGTTGATGCACAAGTAAAGGTGGCGTATCGAAAGCTTTGGCTTCAAATGCTAAAGGGGGATATTGCTTTAGGCTTTGCAGATGTGAAAAAACTAGAACAAGATATTGGAGTTCCGTTAATGCAACAGGTCCTTCAATACTTTTCAACTGAAGGAATAGATAGTGATATGGATCGTTGGGATTTAGAAGAATTTGTGTGTCAAATACTAAAGATTCCACATCGAGAACAATCATTATAGATTTTTAGAAAAATATATAATTCTAAATAAATATAAAAATAAAAAGAGATAAATAGATATTTATCGAAGAAAGTAGGAACTAATCATGAATCATTCCATTTTAACAGGTCGTTTAACAAAGCCAGCAGAGATTTCGTATTTACAGGATGGAAAAGCGAAAGCAGTATTTACGCTTGCAGTAAACCGTCCATTTACGAATGCTCAAGGAGAACGCGAAGCGGACTTCATTCGCTGCACCGCTTGGGGCAAAACGGCTGAAAACGTAGCAAACTATACTACAAAGGGCTCTAAAATCGGAGTGCAAGGTCGTATTCAAACGGGCAGCTACGAAACTCAGCAGGGCCAAAAAGTGTATACGACGGATATTGTGGTGAATGAAGTAGAGTTTTTAGAGTCTAAACAGACCAATCAAAATGGGCAACAGCCACAGAATGTACAGCAAGCACCAGTTGCACAGCCACAATACCAGATGGCACCACAACAAGCTATGTATCAGCAACAGCCGGTACAACAGCAGTATGTGCAACAAGGGAATCCAATTCAACAACAGCAACCGGCAAATGCACAATATGCTGTGAATCAGGATTTACCGTTTTAGGCTGAAATAAAAATCATGGAAGTACAATGTAGCATGAACCTGCTATATTGTGCTTTTTTCTATTTTTAATAGAGAAAGAAGGATAGAAACTAATGGATACATTTTCATATAGTCGATTAACAACGTATGAGGATTGCCCTCGTCGTTTTTATTATCAATATATCGAGAAGATGGAACAAAAAGAGACCGTGCCTTTATTACTTGGTAAAGCAATTCATGCAGCTGTGGAACGTAAAATGGCAGGGGATAGTTTTGAATCTGCATTGGTTCAAGGTATGGCATCTGTCGATTTTAATTTAGAAGTACCTTATCAAGATATGGAATTCATGCTAGGGAATGTGCCAGATGCGGTTACAGGCGAAACGGAAGTCTATTTCAAAATCCCTTTGAATCATAATGAAACAATCTTTTTACAGGGTTTTATTGATGTTGTGAATTCAGACGAAATTATTGATTGGAAATCTAATCGACAAATGTTTTCTATTCATGACACAACGCAAATGGCTTTATATGCAGATGCGCTTCAACAGCTGTATGGCTATGACGAAGTAAAAGCTCGGATGTATTTCTTACGATTTAGAAAAGAAAGTAAGTTTGTTTATGACAGACAAACGACTGCTTATGCAAAATCATGGGCTTTAGATTTAGCACTTGAGATTCAAGAACAACTAGGACGTTTAGATTTCGAGTATTACGAGCATGTTTTTCTACCTCAATTATCCTCGAAATGTCGTTATTGTCCGTTCTCAATAGCGTGTTATCAGAGCCGCTGTAATACCGTGATCGTGTCTGCTTAATATACAAAAATAGATAAAAATAAAAAAAGAAAAATATTCTTTTCTAAAAATATTTAAAGGTATAAAGATATTTTTTGAAAAAGAGATAAATATATAATCAAAGAAAGAGGGATATATATGGAAATTACAACGATGGAACAGGCTCAGCAAGTAGCCAATGAAATTGCTCAAATTGAGTCTACGTTAAAACAAATGAAAGATGGACTGAAGGCATTTGTAGACCAGCATGGTCAGGTACAAGCAGGTGGTGTTCAATGGGGTTATTCAGAATCAATCTCATGGAAAATTGAAGCAGATCACATGAAGGAATTTATGCAATGGGTTGCCTTAGAAGGATTTAATCCATTTGAAATGATGTCAGTGTCTGCTACCTCTCTTAAAAAGCTAGCTTGGTCAGAAGAAACTTTACAACGAATTGCAACGAAGAAGCTAACGAAAAGCTTCCGTTGTACAAAATTGTAAGGAGGTCATTTTATATATGGCAAAGTTAAATAAAGTCCTTTCAAATGAATCAGCTTTTATGGCATTAGGCTTTGTTCCAATGCTTCAAATGTTCCATGTAGAAATCGTAGAAGAAGATTTCTTTTACAGTCATGTGAGTGAAGAATTGCCGCATTATAAGCTGTTTGCGAATATGATAGAGGTAGATACAATCGATATCATCGATTTTACACAGGATTTTTGTTTAATTGTTGATGATGAGGGTTTATTGAAATCAGAAAATCTTGTATACGAAATTACATTTCAAGGTATTACTCAACAAATTGCAGGTCGATTTGCAATTGGTCGAAATGAGTATTGTAAATATAAAGGATTGATGACTGTTCCACTTCAACCTGCTGATTTTGTTGATTTAGCTGAGCTAGATATAGAAATCATAGGTCGAGTACGATAAAAATCCCTAGAGGTATTTATAGATAATTCTATAAATACCTTTTTATTTTTTTCTAAAAAACAAAAAGTATATAAATCTAAAAACAGAAAGAGGACATCTTATGAATCTGTCATTGAAACAACAAATCAAACAACTAGCGAGAGAGCAATACTTTGTGTATTTAGGCGAGTTCATTTACTTCTCATCAGCAAGCGAATTAATCGTATGGCTTTCATCTGAAATGACACCATTCGAATTAGAGCATCTAGCTTACCGTTTAGGGAATACACATATGGAGGAACTAAAGAAGTCTGGCTGTGATACACCTGCAGAAATCTATGTATTTGAACACGAATATGTATTTGTCTTACAGGGTAAAAGCGAAAAGTTATTTATCTACTCATGTGATTTTATCGACATTGATGATGAGCATATATTTGTATCTCCAAATGAAAGTGCTTTTAAATAGGTGGCTGCATGATGGAGAAGGTTATTGATTATATTTTGCAACACCAATCAGCTACGACTTGTTTTGTCGAGCAACGTACTTATTTCAATTGCACACCAGCTTCAGAACGATTAATCGAATATACCGCTTTAGATGTTGTGAATGTGAATTGCACGTTTATTGTTTCGTTAATTAATGAAAAGAAAGGGCTTTTGTTTAGAGAATCTTTAGCATCAGTGGATCTGTTAGGATTCGAATTTGGGCAGGTTTTGCTTGTCACAACAGAAGTACATCAAGCTTATGCGTTTGTTCAAGAGTTTCGCCAAAAAATTGGCTATATCACAAATATTCGCAAGCATTTAAAACAATTACATGATGGTGAGTAGGGGATAGATATGAAAACATTTAAAATCGAAGTAAAGGAAACATTAGCAGCTATTCATTCAGTTCAAGCTGAAACAAGAGAAGAAGCAATTGCTAATATTAAAAACCAATATTTAAACCAGGAAATCATTTTGGATACAGAAAACTTTGTTCAAGTGGAATTTCAAGTTTTAGAGGATTGCAGTTTAACTTATACAAAGGACACAAAACGCCTTTTAAAAGATGGCGATTCTCTTTTTTATAATGAATGGACTGGCGAATGGTATGATTCATGGCTGGCTATGGTTCATGATGCTTGGTACAAAGGCATGACGAAGGCAGAACTGGCGATTGCTTTAGATACGGAGCATACAGATTGCTATTTATTCTATACTTCTTACGAAAGGGATTGCTGAAATGAATTGTGATGTTGTATTAGCCCGTAAACGAATTTTTGTACCAGGAAGTTGGGTTCGATTAACTGAGCGAATGAACGACCCGTATACGCCCTTAGAAAAGGGGTTAACGGGTACAGTTCGCTATGTTGATGATATTGGCACTGTCCATATAAATTGGGAGAATGGCTCACCTTTAGGCGCAGTCCTTGAAGATAAAATTGAATTGATATAGATAGAAGCCCTCTAGAAACTTGTGCTAGGGGATTTTTACTTTGTAAAACCTGAAGATTTACTTACTGATCAAGAAACATTTCAATTTTCCGTAAAATCTTTATCTTTGGTGCGTCTATTTACTGTGTCTAATGATGTAAAAAAGATTTATGATAGCGAATATAGGCTTAGTTGATGAAAAGATTGTTTAGTAAAGTGACGGGTACTATTAATGAAATTAATCCAAGTCTATATAGAAGGTTTTCTTCATATTTTTTGTGTTAAGATAGATGTACTTTGTCACTCTGAAAAGAGTAAAGCTCTTCATCGTTACGATGAAGAGCTCAGAGCGTCGACAAACTAATTTCTGAGCAGAAAATTAGCACGGTCGGACGCTCTTTTATTGATTAATGCAGATTTTTAAAATTCACAGGCTTTCAGAAACATTGCTATTACAGGATTCTTTATAAATCCAAATGACGATAAGAAAGCACCCTAAATATAAAAATAGTAGACAAAATCGAAAAAATCGACTTTGTCTACAGTCTGAGCTTTTCATCGTTACGATGAAGAGCTTTTTTTAGTTAGGTACAAGTGATGAAAGATTTTTATTGTCCTTTGAATCAAAGTTTATTGATGAAAAAATACTGCATCCACTTCTTAATGATGTACCTTAAAACAGCAGCAGGTACTGTCTCTTTTCTAATAAAAAATAGCAAAGGGCGTTGTTTCTGCGCCGTTTGCTATTATCTTTTCCAGTTCGATTTGCGAAGAACGAAAAAGTTTTGCGAAAATCCCCCACTTTTTTGCGTGGAGAACTGTTCTAACGCTTGATTTTGAGTGCGTTTATTTAATAGACTACGCCCAAGTGATCTGATGCACAAGTCTGGCAAGTATCCTTATCAAAACGGTGTTCAAAAGTAACCTTTTCATTGCAAAATTGGCATTTTCGGTATTGCCTTTTTCTTGAGTTAATCGTCTTTATTAGGAAGTTTACAATAATATCTAGCTGCTCCATTTTATTTGAAAAATTCAATTCCTCCCAAATTAATGTATGCTTTTTAAAAATACTAGGAGTTGTACTAATCATATATCCCTCCCATTGAATCGTCTCATAACCAAATTCAAGCCCTATCTCCGTAGCTCTTATATATACCTCTGGCTCATCAGCAAATCCTTCAAGTTTAAAATAAAATGATTTGTCCATTGAAACATTCATTGGATCAGTTATGGAATAAAGTTCGCATTGAGAATTAAGCCAATCAAGTGCTTTAGTCTTTAATGATGTCATATCGAGTTGTCCTTATTTTTCATATTAGGTAAAGCGTAAAGCGCAGTCGTTGCAACAATAATAACAGCACCACGTTCATGAGAAAATGGTGCTGTTTTGCTACCTGTTCTGAATTATTGCTTCGGTTTGTTCTTTTCTATAGCTTCTAATTTCGCTTCATAATTAGCACGGATTCGCTCATTTTCTGCGTGCATTCCAGCTACTTTATCGTTGTACTTTTCATTTTGAGCCTGTAACTTGGCTTGGTATTCACGCTCTACTTCTACAAGTGCCTTCTCGCGTTCAAGGTCCTTTCGTTCCTGCATGATTTCGAGTTCGCGAGTATAGTTCAACTGGGCATTTTCTAAAGCCTTTTCTAATTCACGTACACGTTCGTTAGCTTGCTGTTGCGCTTGCTCTAACTGATGAATTTGCTCTGTAGAGGCTATTTGTTGTTCATTTAATTGTTGTACAAGTGATGCCTTTTCAGCTGAAAAACTCTTTTTTAATGTTTCATTTTCTTCAGCATATCCCTGATATTTCGTTACAAGCCCGCTTAATGTATCATTCTTTTCTTTATATTCGTTAATAAGCGCCTGGTTATTATCCAGCGAGTTTTGCATGGATACTAACTTTTCTTCTAGCGCTACGGCATTTTCCGTATCTATTTTATGTTGTTCCTCTAAGTTGCTAATGTTCGCTTTTAATAGCTTGTTTTGCTCCTGGAGTTCGGTAATGATGCTTTCCTTACTTTCCAGTTTATTTGTTACTTCTTTTACGGCGTGGTCCTTTAAATATGTGGAACGAGCGACCATGTTGCTAATAAGTGAGTAGATACGTGTCGTATGCACTTCTAACTCAGCTAAATCGTTCGAATAATCACCGGAAATGCCGTCCTTTAGACTGTTTAATTCATACAAGGCTACTGCTTTTTCCAACCAATCCTTCGCTGTTAAACCACTCATTTCGATTGTTGCTTTGGCTTTGTCGTAAACTTCCTCAGTTACTTTGATTCCTAGTGTTTTATCTGCCATATGATGACCTCCCTTTAGTTAACTAATAAAACTAGTAATATCAATAGGTTAACCTAGTTAACTATGGTTAACCTTTGTTATTTATATTATACCTTCTTTTGGAAAAGGAAACAATGAGGAAACATTAAATAGGGTGTTTTGTTTGATATTAGGGTTTAGTGGTTTGGGAGAATGAATTGTTTTATGAAAAGTTGGAATTTGCGTGAGTTAAGGGGTTAGTTTTTCTTTAGAGGGGGCGCTGCCTTTATAACAAGGAAAGGTAGATGATAGAATTAATTGTTTATAGTTAACTTATAAAGATTGTTATATCAATGGTTAACCTAGTTATCTTAGGTTAACCATTGAAAAGTATATTTGTGTAATGAAAGAAATCAAGGCACTTCATGATACGCCGTTAACGCTTCTTCTAAACGCTTCGATAGGTTTTTAGCCAAATACTGATTGATAAAGCGCTCCTTTTCCAGTTCGATTTGCGTAGAACGGAAAAGTTTTGCGAAAATACCGGACTTTTTTTGCGTGGAGAACTGTTCTAACGCTTCTGTACGTAATGTGGATACGACTTCATTTTCAATTTGTCGTTCACGGATCTTTACAACGATATCCTTTTCTTCTTTCAATTCTGTGATTTGCTGTTGTAGACTTTTGCTTTCTTCTGTAATCTTCTCTGTTCTTTCCTGCATTTCACTCAGCTGCTGGGTGGATTCTAATGAAAGCAATTGGATATTTTGCGCGAGATAGTCCTGGTTAAGGGTAATTTGCATCGCGCCATTTTCATCGTCTTGTTGCATATGAAAGAGCCCGGTTTGCATCATTTGCTGCAGGACATTACTGAGCACGTCTACTTTATTGGCGAGTTCATCTGGTGGGGCGATTGCTGTTGTGGCAGCGGGTGGTTGTTTGACGATATAACCATTTTCATCGATGCCAAGCAAGCGCTTGAGACCCTTTACGCGGTACTCGTCTTTTAGCAATAAGATCATCTGTAGCCTTAAAATCGATGGGAGATTCAGTCGAATAACCGTCGCCGTCGTGGGGTTGTCCGTAAGCCCGTAATCAAATAATGTATATAAAACACCTGGCACCTCCGGTATTATAGACTTATCAAATGAAGGAAGTGTCATTCTTATGCCTACAAATAAATTAACAATTGTCCCCGTAATACGCAATCCAATCCATCACACAACATCCTTACAAAGCCCGCAACAACAATCTGTCCCAAGCTGCGTGATGAAAACAGCTACAGCTGAAATTTCCTTCTTCAATGGTGTAGGATACCGACACAATATCGACAGATACCGACAATTTTAATGTCGGTTGTAATGTCGGTTGTACAAATGATAGACTCAGAGTAACTCGAGGGTAAATGAATTGCTATAGTAATAAATAGATTTGATAGTTTGTCTGGACAACAATTACGATATGTAAGTTTTCGCTACTATACTAAAATGCAAAACTTTTAAATTCTTTTTACATGATCAACCCCAAGTTGCGGTGTTGAATCATAATAATGATATTAATACCTAATAGGACTAATACCGGTATTGTTGTAACCAAGGGCAAAATAAATGCTTAATATACACATGTTTTTTAGTAACAAAAAGTTGCTACATGAATAATGTTACGAATTATATTTGATACAGTATTTTGTTACAACGAATTTAGGGGTTATAGAATTTATTGTTTTTAAACACTTCATGTAACAAAAATGAACGTTTATGTTACGAAATAAATTACTTTGCTCCTCAACGCAGCTACGCTGGTACTGGGCCTAATAAAGTATACAAAGGAGATAAAGTTAGATGAAAAAAATATTTTCATTATTTGTTGCAATGTCATTTTTAATTTCTTCAGTTTTTTTGTGGGGAGGTACAAAAGCTTTTGCAACAACAGGGGAAGAGTCATCTTTGACAAATGAAGAACTTTTAAATGCTGATGAACAGTTAGGGGCTTACATTTATTATGAAGATGGAAAACCGTTTGTTGATATCGAAAAATTAGAAACAGATGGTTTAGCAGAGGAATATATTGAAATTGGACTTATGGTAAATCAGATTAGTAGTAGTTACTCTAATGATCAAGCAAACACTATAAAGGCAGCTAAAATAAGTATACCTGTTTGGGGGAATTGGTGTGGTCCCGGACATGGTTCTGGTACTCCACAAGATTTATTAGATAGAGGTTGTCAGATACATGATAAGTGTTATGAGGATAAAGGTTATTTTACCTGTTCTTGTGATTGGGAGCTTGTTATTTATATAGAAACTTATTTCCATAAGATGGGTCTTAAAGAAAAAATCGCTGCTACTGCATTAAAAACATATTTTAATAACACCTTATGTAATCCATTCTAATAGCGAGGGAGGACATGTATGGTTAAATTTATTAAGGTTTTAGCTGTAAGTACGATAATCATTTCTTTATTGCTTTGGGTACCTAATATTGTGTTTCAAAAAGCATCATTTTTATGGATTTTTACGTTTGTTTTTTCCGGGATTGGTATTCTCTTATCGGTGAGTGTTAAATCTAACATTTTAATTATAGGGAACACCATAACTTTCTTTAGTTTTTTTATAGTAATGTTTTTAGGTTATATTTTAGATTTTTTAATAAACCAGATGTAATAATAGTGATTCCGTGAAAAAATAAGCATGGTTTATTTTATCTAGTAAACGACTAAAACCTTAATTTTTGAGTTGTAATGATTATTGTTAGAATATTACGGGTAGTGTTACAAAATCGTCTTCTTCCTTTTATACAAGGGAGATGGCGTTTTTTTATTGAGATATCGAACAAAAAAATATTTTGCCGTGATGATCTCAATCTTTAATTTTAAAAAATGTTTGTGTCCTTTTGGTCGGCTTAACTCTATGACATTAAAACATGCAAAAAACTAGTGCAAATCATTTACCAAAAGTAAAGTTTAATTATACATTATTATAATAAATGTTTCATAAAATTATGGTTTATGTTTATATTTTACAACTAAAACTTACTTTCTTATCAAAAAGGTGCTTCTTTTCCCTTTGTGCAGAAGGGAAAAGAAGCACCTTGTCTAGTCTAACAATGAAACGAGAATCTATCCAACGAATCGATGGAAAGCGAATGAATGTAGCTATGTGAACAGCTTTAAAAATTATACAATTAATATACAGTTTATGTTTATAACAACAGATGGAAGTAGCGTTGTCAAACACATTATAAGATGTCTTGAAATCTAAGTATATAAGGGAGTGAGCATTGCGAATCGTCTCGTAGACCATCTCTTATATACTTATAATAATTAATAATAAAACTGACTGTCGCAAAAATGAAGATAAAAAGCCGTGGCCAATTTTCGTGATGGCACGCTTCATTTTTACTATTCGTTGTTATCTTCCTTTACCCTAGTCTTCTCTATCTCCTGCTTCAAGCCCCCTATTTATTCTTCATATGAAGCTCTTAGCTGTGCGATTTCATCGTAAAGGGCACGGATTTTTTCGTTGGCTGCTGTGAGTTGTTCCTGGCTTATGCGTTCGAGTGCTACTAATGCTTTATCGCGCTCGATGTCTTTTTTCTCAGTAAGTATGCTTAATTCAGTTTGGTGTTGTTCATTTGTAAGGAGCTTCATGATACTCCGTTAACGCCTCTTCTAAACGCTTGGATAGATTTTTAGCTAAATACTGATTAATAAAGCGTTCCTTTTCCAGTTCGATTTGCGTAGAACGGAAAAGTTTTGCGAAAATACCGGACTTTTTTTGCGTGGAGAACTGTTCTAACGCTTCTGTACGTAATGTGGATACGACTTCATTTTCAATTTGTCGTTCACGGATCTTTACAACGATATCCTTTTCTTCTTTCAATTCTGTGATTTGCTGTTGTAGGCTTTTGCTTTCTTCTGTAAGCTTCTCTGTTCTTTCCTGTATTTCGCTCAGCTGCTGGGTGGATTCTAATGAAAGCAATTGGATATTTTGCGCGAGATAGTCCTGGTTAAGGGTAATTTGCATCGCGCCATTTTCATCGTCTTGTTGCATATGAAAGAGCCCGGTTTGCATCATTTGCTGCAGGACATTACTGAGCACGTCTACTTTATTGGCGAGTTCATCTGGTGG
>NZ_JBYQFK010000012.1:0-124510 GCF_057837305.1 Lysinibacillus sp. RU7
ATAGTAAAACAGGTGATGTTGTGCATTTTATTTTTCATAAATTGTATGAAAACCCCAACATTTATTATAGAACCGAATTTTAATGTTGACAATTTAGGAGACGATTATATCACTAAAACATAAAGAAAAAGCGGGAAAATTCCCGCTTTTTGTCATGTCTAGCTGTCACGTGCTCACAATTTACTCATTTCAGAGCTAAATAAGCACGCTGAAGCCTTTCGAATAGATTAGCGACGTAATCCAAGTTTGTTGATTAGTTCACGGTAACGTTGTACGTCAGTTTCACGTAAATATTTTAATAAGTGACGACGACGACCTACCATTTTTAAAAGACCACGCTCAGAGTGGAAGTCTTTTTTGTGAGTACGTAAGTGAGTGTTTAATGCGTTGATTTCTGCAGTTAATACAGCGATTTGTACTTCTGGAGAACCAGTGTCGCTCTCATGAGTGCGGTACTCAGCGATGATTTCGTTTTTACGTTCTTTTGTAATTGCCATGTGAATGGACCTCCTAAATAGTAAAATATCCCCACTAGCACAGCAATCGTCGGAGAATCGGAAAGCCGAGCTAAGGTTCGTACGCTTTTCGTACTAATGCATCTTAACATATTTTGTATAGCCAAGCAACTATTATGCTTGCTTATTTAAATAATCCACGGCAGCTTGTTTATCTTTTTCAATTTGAGCAACCAGCGCTTCAATACCATTAAATTTTTGTTCGCTACGAATGCGATGATACCAACCAACGATTACCTCTTCACCGTAAATGTTTTTGTCGAAGTTGAAAATATGTACTTCGATTGTTAATTGTTTATTATTTGGATCTTTAAATGTTGGTTTATAGCCAACATTACACACCCCATCTAGCCATTCATTTTGCACTAAAATTTTGACTGCATATACCCCTGTCGCTGGAATGAAGCAGCCTTCCATATGCTGCACATTGGCCGTTGGAAACCCAAGTGTACGCCCGCGCTTATCCCCATGTACAACAATGCCCGGTACTTCAAAGGCACGTCCAAGTAACATACGGGCTTCTTCCATATTGCCTTCTTGTAACGCTCTCCGAATACGCGTGGAACTAATTTTTTCCGTTGTATCCGCACACTTTTCAACAATCGTTACGTCGAAATCATGGCCGCCTAGTTCGCGCATCAGCTGCATATTCCCTTTCCCAAATGCACCAAATGAAAAATCAAACCCAGCTGTTACATGTTTGACATTTAAATCACGAATAAAATATTGGATGAAATCCTCTGGTGAAAGCTTTGCAAAATCAGATGTAAAGTTGACAACAAATACCGTATCAATGGCCAGTTTACTTAATGTATCCAGCTTTTGCTGAAGCGGCGTAATATAAAATACTTTTTCATTGCGTCCACCTAGTACGATTGATGGATGTGGATCAAACGTCATGACTGCGCTTTTTAACCCTTTTTCTTTCGCCGTATCAATAGCAGACTGAATGACTACTTGATGTCCACGATGTACACCATCAAAAAAACCAACGGCTAACGAGTACGGCCCTTCTGTTGCTTTCAGTTGATGTGGATATTTTAAATGAATAACGTCCATAATTTCCTCCTACTCGATTTCAGGGAACATTTTGTCCGGCTTCATTTGACCATCCTTTGTCGGATGCTTGATATACACCGCGAATGCCTTCCCTTCAACCCCAAACACAATTTTTTCATTTACTTTTAATAATGGATGAATCGGTAGGACTTGTCCATTAAAAATTTGTTTGCGATTGGCATTGTCAATTTCAACATATGGGTAATCACTCAGTGCATATTCAACAGGTAAAATGAAGCTTTGATCGTCTAGTTCCATCTTTGCTGCTACTTCAGCAAGCGTTAGGCAATGTTCTTTCGTAAATGTTCCGGATGAAGTACGAACGAGTTCATGCATATGTGCCGGATACCCTAGTGCCTCACCAATTTGAACAGCCAGTGTACGGATGTATGTGCCTTTACTACATTGAATTCGAATCGCAAACCGGACTTCTTCTCCTTCAAAACTTTCCCCTTCACTTAACAATTCTAATGTGTAAATTGTTACTTGGCGTGTTGGGCGTTCAACGGTTTGACCAGCGCGTGCATATTCATATAACTTTTTACCGTTTACTTTGACAGCTGAAAACATGGGCGGTGTTTGCTGAATGTCACCCGTTAGTGTTTGTAGTGCTTGCAAAATTTGCGCACGTGTGAAAGATTTATAGGCCGTATGTTGTTCGACTGTTTCTCCTTCTGCATCTTCCGTTGTTGTGGTGCGACCAATCGATATGATAGCTTCATATGTTTTCCCAGCATCCGTTAAATATTCTGCGATACGCGTAGCTTGACCGATACAAATGGGTAAAACGCCTTCCACACCTGGGTCAAGTGTCCCTGTATGTCCGACTTTTTTAGTTTTTAAAATTTTTCGTAGCTTAAATACGCAATCATGACTTGTCATGCCGCGCTCTTTCCATAAAGGTAAAATCCCGTTCATCTTTCGGCTCCTTTTGCAATGAATAAAAAAGCCTGCGCAATATTGCGACAGGCTTTTAATAGTTGATGCTTTACGCTAAAGCAAGTACAATCTTACTTCTCTTCATGTAGGGAACGTAACAATTCATCGATTTTGTTACCGTACTCGATTGAAGCATCGAATGTGAAGGAAATCTCTGGTGTACGACGTAAACGAATACGAGAACCGATTTCTGAACGAATAAAGCCTGATGCTTTTTCTAATGCTTTTAACGTTTCTGCACGCTCACGTTCATTTCCTAATGAAGTAATATACACCGTTGCTTGTTGTAAGTCTCCTGTTACATCAACGTCTGTTACTGTTACAAAACCTACGCGAGGGTCTTTAATTTTACGACCAATAATCTCACCAAGCTCTTTTTTCATTTGCTCAGCTACGCGGTTAGAACGTAGAGACATACGTGTCACCACCTTTATCTATATCTCATGAGGATTCACACCACATCTTACACATGGTATGAACCTATTGCTTTATAAGTATTCACGCCAACGATCAAGCATTTCCCATTGTGGATTTGACTCCAAATAACGCAATGCATGGTCCATCTCACGATCAGCCGCCTCTTTAGAAGAAGCAACAGTCACAATCGCAAGGCGTGTACGTTGCCAAACATCTTGATGATCAATTTCTGCAACAGATACATTAAATTTTTGCTTCGTACGCATCGTCATACGTTGCAAAACGGCACGCTTTTCCTTTAACGAATGGGCAGTGTGAATAATGAATTCAACTTCTGCGTAGACAATCATTAGACGCGTTTAATTTCTTCCATAATGAAGGCTTCAATAATGTCGCCCTCTTTAATGTCGTTGTAGTTTTTAATTGTGATACCACATTCGTAACCTCTTGCTACTTCTTTTACATCGTCTTTGAAGCGTTTTAATGAGTCTAACTCGCCTTCAAATACAACGATGCCTTCGCGGATAATACGTACGCCTGCATCACGCACAATTTTGCCTTCTATTACATAAGAACCAGCAATTGTACCTACTTTTGATACTTTGATTGTTTGACGAACTTCTGCTTGACCCACAATTTTTTCTTCATATTCAGGGTCTAACATCCCTTTCATCGCTGCTTCGATTTCTTCGATTACTTTGTAAATAATGCGGTGTAAACGAATGTCTACTCCTTCAGCTTCTGCTGCACGTTTTGCATTTACATCAGGACGAACATTGAAACCAATCACGATAGCGTTTGAAGCTGCGGCAAGTGTAATATCGGATTCTGTAATCGCACCTGCACCAGTGTGAATAATTTTCACGTTTACGCCTTCTACATCAATTTTCATTAATGATGCAGCCATCGCTTCTACTGTACCTTGTACATCTGCTTTAACGATTAAGTTTAATTCTTTTACGTCACCTTGGCTCATTTGTTCGAATAAGTTATCAAGCGTTACGCGTTGTTTTTCAGAACGCTGTGCTTGGATTGCTGTCATCGCACGAGATTCACCTACTTGACGAGCTGTTTTCTCATCTTCGAACACTACAAAACGGTCACCTGCTTGTGGTACATCATTTAGACCTGTAATTTCCACTGGTGTAGATGGACCCGCTTCTTTTACGCGGCGACCCATGTCATTGACCATCGCACGAACACGACCGTAAGCATGACCTACTACGATTGGATCACCAACACGTAATGTCCCGTCTTGTACTAATAATGTTGCCACAGAACCGCGCCCTTTATCCAATTGCGCTTCAATAACTGTACCGAGTGCTGAACGGTTTGGATTTGCTTTTAGTTCTGCTACTTCAGAAACTAATAAAATCATTTCTAACAACTGCTCAATACCTTCTCCTTTTAATGCAGAGATTGGTACGAAAATTGTGTCGCCACCCCAGTCTTCAGGTACTAAGCCATGCTCTGTTAACTCTTGCATGACACGGTCTGGATTTGCTGAAGGTTTATCCATTTTGTTTACCGCAACGATAATTGGTACTTCTGCTGCTTTTGCGTGGTTAATCGCTTCCACAGTTTGAGGCATCACACCATCATCTGCTGCTACTACAATAATCGCTAAATCCGTTACTTTGGCACCACGTGCACGCATCGTTGTAAACGCAGCGTGACCAGGTGTATCTAAGAATGAAATTTTCTTATCTTGTACTTCTACTTGATAAGCACCGATATGTTGTGTAATCCCACCTGCTTCTCCAGCAGTTACTTTTGTATTACGAATCGAATCAAGTAATGTTGTTTTACCATGGTCTACGTGACCCATAATCGTTACAACTGGTGGACGCTCTTCTAATAATGCCTCATCCATTTCGTTTACTTGTTCGAAGTGCGTTTCTAAATCGGTAATATCTATACGTACTTCTTCTTCTACTTCTACACCATAGTCTGCACAAATTAACTCAATGGCATCTTTATCTAGCTCTTGGTTAATTGTGGCCATTACACCTAGCATGAATAACTTTTTGATTAATTCAGATGGTTCACGGTGTAATTTTTTCGCTAACTCTGCTACTGTTAGACTTTCATAGAATGTAATTTTTTCTGGTAATTCTTTTTGTACTACTTGCACCGGCTGTTGTGGCTTGTGTGTACGACGCTTCCCACCATGAATTCCTGGCTTACGGCGTTGTTGATTGCCACCTTTATTACGATTGTTATGATTTTGATTATTATTTTGTGTCATATTTCTATTTTGGCTACCTTTATTCTTTTGTTTTTCGCCCGTAGACGATGATTGACTTGCTTGAGAAGATTGTTGCTTTACTACTTTTGGTTGTTGTGACGCTTGTGAACGCGTGTCTTGTTTATTCCCCTGCTCTTTTACAGGTTGTTTAGAAGGAGTTGCTTTTATTCGTTCTACTGTTTGCTTAAAGACTGCATCAAGTTTTGAAACAGTATCAGCTTCTAGTACAGCCATATGATTTTTCACAGGCATGTCAAGCTTTCCTAGCTGTTCAATTACTTCTTTACTCGTTTTATTTACCTTTTTCGCATATTCATGAACTCTTACTTTGCTCATCTGCTCACCCCCGATTATTTTTCGTTGAGTAGACTAGACATTTTCTTTGCAAACCCGCTATCTGTAATCGCTAACGCGACACGAGCTTCTTTTCCTGTAGCATGTCCAAGATCATAACGATCCCCAAACACATGTAACTCAACATTGTAATACGTACATTTATCTGTCAATTTTTTACTAGTATTCGCTGATGCATCAGATGCTAAGAGTACGATTTTGGCATTGCCACTACGAATTTCTTTAATGACTAATTCTTCACCAGAAATTACTTTACGCGCTCTTGCTGCTAACCCTAACAGTTGCAGAATCGCTTGGTTTGTCATAAAATCGACTCCCTGCGAATTAGCGTGATGAGTTGCTCATAAATTTCATCAGGAATTTTCGCTTCTAATTGACGTTCTAAAATATTTTTTTTACGCGCTAAATTTACTGCTTCCTCTGATTTTGATACGTAAGCACCCCGACCAGATTTTTTACCTGTTACATCGACGGATACTTCCCCCTCTTTGGAACGAACAACACGAATCATCGCTTTTTTGGGAAGCATTTCGCCTGTTGCGATACATTTGCGTAAAGGAATCTTCCTATTCGTCGTCATCAGAATTCACCTCACTAAAGTAACAACTTATAATATGCTGTCGAATTTTTATGCTAGTTGTGTATGTTCCAGATCCAATGTCTACACTAGCACAGCGCTCTTGTTATTTACTCACTATTCTTCGTCATCCGCATATAAATCGTACTCAAGTTCTTCATCATCTAATTGCGGAACAAATGTGCTTGCTTCGTTAGGATAAATCCCTAATTCGCGCGCTTCTGTTTCACTCTTAATATCAATTTTCCACCCTGTTAATTTTGCTGCAAGACGTGCATTTTGACCACGTTTACCAATAGCAAGTGACAGTTGATAATCTGGCACAACAACCGTTGTCGATTTTTCTTCTTCGTTCACTTGAACATCAAGTACCTTTGATGGACTTAACGCATTTGCAACGAATACGACTGGATCTTCTGACCATTCTACGATGTCAATTTTCTCTCCGTTTAATTCGTTTACAATTGTTTGTACGCGCGCTCCCTTTGCTCCTACACATGAGCCGACTGGGTCTACTTCCTCATTATGAGCGTAAACAGAAATCTTTGAGCGATCACCGGCTTCACGAGCGATTGACTTAATTTCTACTGTACCATCGTAAATTTCAGGAACTTCCATTTCGAATAAGCGACGTAATAAGCCTGGGTGTGTACGAGAAACGATAATCTGAGGACCTTTTGTCGTGCGTTCTACTTTTGTGATATACATACGAAGGCGACTTTGTGGCTTATATACTTCACCTTGAATTTGTTCATTCGTCGGTAAAGCTGCCTCTACTTTACCAAGTGACACATAAATATTACGCTGATCTTGACGTTCAATTGTACCAACGACAATGTCATCTACTGAATCTACGTATTCTTCGTAGATGCGACCACGCTCTGCTTCGCGTACACGTTGTGTGACAACTTGCTTCGCTGTTTGTGCTGCAATACGCCCAAAGTTACGTGGTGTCACTTCTTGCTCTAACACATCGCCTACTTCATATACAGGATTAATTGCCTTCGCATCTTCCAATGAAATTTGCAGACGATCATCCTCTACCTCTTCTACAACGTCTTTGCGAGAGTAAACAACCATCGAACCTGTATTTAAGTTCAGGTCAACGCGTACATTTTGTGCTTGGTTAAAGTTACGCTTATAAGCAGTTACTAATGCTGCCTCAATTGCCTCAATTAGTACCTCTCTTGAAATGCCCTTCTGCTCCTCCAGTGCCGTTAAAGCATCTAGTAACTCACTATTCATTTTTATTTTCACTCCTAAATTTGCTTATCTGAAAAATCAATCGCATAACGAGCTTGTGCGACTTTTTCTTTTGGAATTTCTACATTTACTTTACGTGTTTTAATACGAACGGTCATTGATAAATCTTCACCATTATATGCCGTTAAGTATCCTTGGAATTCTTTCATGTCCTTGATTGGCTCATACGTTTTCACATAAATATATTTGCCGACCGCTTTTTCAAAATCGGATTCTTTTTTCAGTGGACGTTCAGCACCAGGCGAAGACACTTCTAAGTAATAGTTTTGCTCAATTGGGTCTTTTTCATCTAATATTGAGCTTAAACGTTCACTTACTAATGCACATTGATCAATATCGATTCCACCTTCTGGTGTATCAACATAGACACGTAAAAACCAGTTGCGACCTTCCTTCACGAACTCGACATCTACAAGCTCTAAGTTTAACTCTGTTGTAATCGGTGTTACTAGTTCTTCAATAATTGACGTAACTTTGCTCATCGTATCCTCCTTACGTCACATTTTTTCATCCGTAAAACACAGTTGGTCCATTTAGGACGCGATAATATTCTTTTTATGCGGATATTTGTCTACTTTTATACAGGAGTATCCGCTAATAAAACACAAATTCCACCAGCAAGTGGTGAAATTTGAGGTCTCAACAGCTGTTGTTTATGAGTAAAAAACTTGTATGTAGGCATAAACAATAGAAAAGAGCGGGAGAAACCCACTCTTTTGCTGCAATGCTATCAACAAATTATTACCATTAGAATAACATACCTCATAACGTAATGCAAACGAACATGCTTTAAACAGGATTTCTCTGCTTAGAATAGCGATAATTGGTTGGCGTCTGGCATCCCTTCCAAACAACCCAGTTGATCCATATACTCAATTAATGTTTTGGATACTCGTCCACGGCGCTGCAAGTCTTCTTTTGATAAAAACTCACCTTCTGCACGTGCTCCAACAATTTGCTTCGCTACGTTTGTTCCTAGACCCGGAATCGCATCAAATGGTGGAATAAGCGTATTCCCCTCGATAATAAATTCACTCGCTTCCGAACGATATAAATCTGGCTTTTGCATACTTATCCCGCGCTCACTCATTTCTAGCGCAATCTCAAGGACCGTCATTAAGTTTTTCTCTTTTGTCGATGCATCCAACCCTTTAATCGCAATTTCATCAATTTTTTGGCGGATCATTGCTGAACCTTGTGTCATCGCGATCAAATCAAAATCATCCGCACGCACTGTAAAGTAGGCCGCGTAATAAAGAATCGGATAATGTACTTTAAACCACGCAATACGCACTGCCATTAATACATAAGCAGCAGCGTGCGCCTTAGGGAACATATACTTAATTTTTTTACAAGAATCAATATACCAATCCGGCACTTTTTTATCCTTCATTTCGGCTTCCATTTCCTCAGTTAAGCCTTTCCCTTTACGTACCGACTCCATAATTTTGAACGCAAAGGATGGTTCAAGCCCTTGGTAAATTAAATACACCATAATGTCATCACGACAGCCGATTACTTCGGATAAGACGCATATACCGTTATGAATCAGCTCTTGAGCATTCCCTAGCCATACGTCTGTACCGTGGGATAGTCCTGAAATTTGGACAAGTTCACTAAATGTAGATGGCTTCGTATCTTCAAGCATTTGACGCACAAATTTTGTACCAAACTCAGGGATACCAAGTGTCCCTGTTTTTGTACCGATTTGTTCTGCCGTTACACCTAGTGACTCAGGAGAGCTAAATATTTTCATGACTTCCGGATCATCTGTCGGAATCGTTTTCGGATCAATCCCTGATAAATCCTGTAGCATACGAATCACTGTCGGATCATCGTGTCCAAGAATATCCAATTTTAATACGTTATCATGGATAGAATGGAAATCAAAATGCGTCGTTTTCCATTCTGCGTCTTGTGCATCCGCGGGATATTGTACTGGTGTAAAATCATATACCTCCATATAATCAGGAATTACAATAATCCCACCCGGGTGCTGACCTGTTGTACGTTTAACCCCTGTACACCCTTGTACAAGTCGGTCTACTTCTGCATTTCTAAAGGTCATATTGTGATCGTTAGCGTACCCTTTTACATACCCATATGCGGTTTTTTCTGCAACCGTACCAATCGTACCGGCACGATAAACATAATCCTCACCGAACAATACTTTCGTATAATTATGGGCCTGTGGCTGATATTCACCAGAGAAGTATGACGATAGGTAAGCCTTTGATGTTATCTCTAGCTTTTCCCC
Source organism: Lysinibacillus sp. RU7 (assembly GCF_057837305.1). Taxonomy (NCBI): domain Bacteria; kingdom Bacillati; phylum Bacillota; class Bacilli; order Caryophanales; family Bacillaceae; genus Lysinibacillus; species Lysinibacillus sp. RU7. The sequence continues at coordinate 9,630 of NZ_JBYQFK010000012.1, forward strand.
CGTCCCACACCGTGCATGAGGCTTTCACACTCACACGGCGTTCCATCGTTAACTTTGTTGAAGTTTAAAGGCTAAGCTTTGGATTTCCTACTTCCGTTCTTAGCCTATTTAATTTTTTAATTGCCTTCGCTTCCAATTTATAAATCATTTTCACATATTCTTTATTGGAAAGTGGGTCGCTATGATGAATTAGCATGTGATACCTTTTATTAATAATGATTAAATTATTATATTCATCTGTTCCACCTTGTGCTGTTGATTTGATATGATGGCATATCGCTTGGTGAGGAGTTAGCCTTTCACCTGTAATACCACAACAGCCTTTTTGAGCTACATATTTACTTAGACGATTATTTTCATATAAAACACTTTTCGCTTTGTAAATTCCTTTACGAAACATTTCAATTTCTCGAACGGATACTTGTTTTAAATCTTTATGAATTGCCTTCCTGTCATTCTCATTAAAAATCGTGAATTCAGGATTTCGCTGTCCTCGTATATCATGTCGAATTGCTTCGATAGGATATACCAATAATCCATTGCTTTTAAATCTTGGGTAATTGTAATCTCCATAAAACTTATCAATGACATCGTTTGATTCTTTTGTTTTCACAAAAATATTTCGAATCATTAACGATTTGATATTCGGATGAATTTCATGCCTTATCTCGTTAAAATCCTGAGCAATTCTAGTCGCAATTTTATAGTAATTGTGCAGACCTAATATATTGGCATTCAAACGCATCACTTTTTGCGGAGTGGGACTTTTTCTTAACTTTATTAATTGATGTCGAATAACCTCACGCACTTTTTCTTTTGCTTTCGGTTCCATTTTAGAATTTACTACATAGCCTGTTTTAGCATTACCTTTTTGTACCGCTCTAAATCGTACGCCTAAAAAATCTGTTCCATTTTTACGCAAGTTTGTGATTTTACTCTTTTCTTCACTTATTTCTAACCCTAGTCGTTCCTTTAGCCATTGTTCTACAGCTAGTTTAATCTTTCGAGCATTGTCATAAGAATTTGTAAAAATTTTAAAATTATCTGCGTAGCGCACTAAGTACATGGGCTTTAGACTTGTTTTCTTTAGCGCATCTGTTTTATTTCGCTTTAGCTTGTACGGTGTTTTGGTCGGCTTCGTCTCCCATTGGTTAGAAATCCACCAATCCAATTCATTCAGTACAATGTTAGCAAGTAACGGTGATAAAATACCGCCCTGCGGAGTACCTTTTGTCGGTATGCCTTCACCTGTAATTTCCGCTTTCAACATCTTCTTTAGTATCGTTAAAACTTTTTTATCCCGTATTCCAATTGTCCATAATTGGCGCATGAGCTTTTTATGATTGACGTTATCGAAAAACCCTTTAATATCAATATCCACTACGAAATGTTGATGACTATGATTGACAATATGATAACATCTTGCTAAGGCATCATGTGTGCTACGCTTTGGTCTGAATCCATAACTTTGTGGATGAAACTTCCCTTCTACAATTGGCTCTAATATTTGTAAAAACATTTGTTGTATTAACCTGTCTTCAATCGTAGGAATACCAAGAGGTCGTCTACTCCCATTAGGTTTAGGAATCCATAATCTCCTCACTGCATGTGGTGAATAATTTTGGAGTCTTGTTCGCATCAATTTAACAAGTTGTGTAGCGTCCATTTTATTTAAATGTTTAATCGTATGTCCGTTCGCGCCTTTCGTTTTACTTCCTGTATTGCTTTTTAAGTTACGGAAAGCGAGTAAAATATTTTCTTCAGAAATAATTTGCTCATAAATATTTGTAAAGTATCGACCACTTTTACTTTCTTCATAAAGCTTATCGAAAATTGGTTGTAAACCGAAATATTCGTTGTTTCTTAACTTTTGAATCATTAAGTCAGTCAACTAATCACTCCCTTTTAGAAGTTTTCGTTCTCTTTGGTCATACTAGAATCTGACTTGTTGTAGGTTTGTTTTCAACATTAACGACTTGTGCCCTTCCCTCTGAAATGTTTTATCCTCTGACCTATTGGTTATTCAGTCATCATTGGCATTTCTTCAATGGTACTACGGCACTACTGCCACTCCCTCAAAGTATGTTATAGCTTTAAAGCCTTTCCATACACCGTTGTCATCAAAGTGCAATCTTCTCTTACGTTAGGAGCTTCACACGTTCCACTATTTCTATCTGTACATATTCCCTTAGGTTCCCCCTAAATTCCGCTAGGCTGGCATGTGCCTATAACACAAGATGGATTTTCATAACCTAACGCTTACTCATCCACACCTAGAAGTCCTCATTGGACCCCGCAGCATTTCTACTACGTGACATTCACGAAAAGTCAATCGAGGGTTCGTCCCAGTTAATCTACTGATGCTAACCATAGGAATTTTATAGACACCAGACCTATCATTCACAAGATTTCTCTCTTTCCTCAGCCAAACTGTTAGGGTGAGCTTCAGCCTACTTTAACGAGCTTCAAACGGCTTTCATTTTTGCAGTAATCTAACCGCTTGTCGTAGCTTCAGTGAGTGCGTTTCAAGGCGTTACCCTTTCATTCCACACTTCGAAATAGCAGTTCTACCAATCATGGTGGCTAATCTTTTCAATTAGCAACGTGTCACACTTAAATCGATGTCGGGTACCTTATCCCCTTTAAATCCAAGGAATGTTTCAAACGGAATATCTTGTCCATCTTTTTTGTAGGCACTGCCACAGTTCACACAATCTTTGTTCGGTAAATCATAGCCTGACGCAACGGAACCATCCGCGATAAACTCGGAATGCTTACAGTTCGGACACACATAATGCGGTGGTAATGGATTAACTTCGGTAATTTCCATAAATGTCGCAACAAGCGATGACCCTACCGAACCACGTGAACCAACTAAGTACCCATCCGCTAGTGATTTTTTTACGAGCTTGGCGGAGATTAAATAAATAACCCCGAATCCGTGCCCTAAAATCGACTTTAATTCCTTTTCTATACGAGCTTGTACAATTTCCGGTAGCTCCTCACCATAAATACGATGCGCCATTTCATACGTTAAATTGGTTACTTCTTCATCGGAACCTTCAATTTTCGGTGTATATAAATCATCTTTAATTGGTTTAACATCACCAACCATGGCCGCTACTTTTTGCGTATTTGTGACAACAACTTCTTTTGCTAAGTCTGGTCCTAAAAAATCAAATTCTTGGAGCATTTCATCTGTTGTGCGGAAATGTACCTTTGGCAATGGACTACGGTTTAGTGGATTCGCCCCACCCATAGAACCAATTAAAATTTGACGGAATTTATAATCCGTTTCATCTAAATAATGCACATTGCCTGTTGCACAAACAGGGATTTCTAACTTCTTCCCCAGCTTGACAAGTCGGCGGATAATATCTTCTAAATTCCACTCATCATGCACGACGCCACGATCAATTAGTGGCAAATAGACTGGCTTAGGTTGTACTTCAATATAATCATAAAACTTCGCTACTTTTTCAGCCTCTTCTGGTGTTTTATTCATAATTGTTTCAAATAACTCACCATTAGAGCAGCCTGATCCAACAATTAAACCTTGTCGCAGCTTCGTTAAATCTGAACGACGAATGCGTGGTACACGGTAAAATGTTTGTGTATGAGCAATCGACACAAGCTTAAATAAATTTTTAAGTCCATCATTATCAACAGCTAAAATCGTACAATGGCTTGGACGCGCTTGCTTATATCCATCCGTCCCGCCTACATGCTGATTAAATTCATCGTGATAAGCAATGCCCATATCAAACGCTTGTTTTAATAGATGCAGTAATAATTCTCCTGTTGCTTCTGTATCGTAAATGGCACGGTGATGCTGTGATAACTCGATATTGTATTTTCTTGTTAACGCTTTTAAATTATGCGCTTTTTGCCCCGGATTCACGAGACGTGAAAGTTCCACTGTATCAATTGCGGGATGCTCTACCCCTTCAATTCCAGCTTTTTTATAGGCGACATATAAGAAGCCAAGGTCAAACGATGCGTTATGGGCAACAACGATGGCATCACCAATAAATTCATAAAACTCTTGCACGACTTGTTCAATCTCTGGTTGACCAACAAGCATATCATCTGTAATATGCGTGAGTTCAATAATTTTAGCCGTCAACGGACGATGAGGATTGGCAAATCGTTCAAATCGTTCAATGACTTGACCATTTTTTATTTTCACTGCAGCAAGCTCAATAATGGTATCGTATACATTGGAGAATCCCGTTGTTTCGACGTCAAATACGACAAATGTCGCTTCTTCTAGTTGAATATGCTGTTCAGCGTAAGCAATTGGCGCGCCATCATCCACAAGATTAGCCTCTAACCCGTAAATAACTTTAATGCCGTTCTTTTTCCCTGCGGCATAAGCATCGGGAAATGCCTGTACAACCGCGTGATCCGTTACAGCAACAGCCGAATGCCCCCATTTTGCTGCTTGTGCAATTAAACGATCTACTGGTGTGACAGCATCCATTTGACTCATCGGCGTATGCATATGAAGCTCTACACGCTTTTCACCATCAGGTGCTAAATCTTTACGTGACGCTCGATGAATTTCATTAATATCACGCGCCATCATCACCATATCACGCGCAAAATTATCCCATTGCACCGAGCCACGTACACGTACCCACATTCCTTTTTTCAATTGTTCCATCATCCCGACGTCGTCATCACCGCGCGAAAACATTTTGATGAGCATGGAGTCTGTATAGTCGGTCATTTTAAATTCAAGCAATGCACGACCGCTCTTTAAAATTTTTATTTCAGTTGCGAAAACAAAACCTTCTAAAATGATTGAACTTTCTTCTTCAACAACAGAACGAATTTCTGCTACTTCTGGATTTTTAATCATACCGCCCAGTTGGAACGGACGGTCTTGGGCAACAGCTGCTGGATTAGCCGCTTTTTCTTTTTCACGGCGTTGGAAATCTTCCAGTGCCTGTTGTGAAAGTCGTTCTTCTTCTTGTCTACGTTGTTCATAAAATGCTTCTTGCATTGCAAGCATTTCTTCACTCGGATCCACTAACTGAAAGTCTATTGGCATATGTGGAAAGCCTAACGATTTATATTCCGTTGATATGCGCTCTGCATATTTCGCCTTTAATTGCATGAGCTGAATATCTTGCTCTACATTCGCAACGATTTTATTGCCTGTCCAAACAGGAATTTGCTTCGCTAACTGTTGACGTAATGGGGGCGACATATCATCAATCGCTTCAATTACTGTCAGCCAGTATTCGTGAACCAGTTGTTCCGTTATTTGTGGTGCACGTGTTTCAATAGCCAATGACACTTGGGCAATATGTGCAAATTTCTCTACCATGCGCATCCGCATTACCTGATACACTTGGTAAGGTAAAATTTGCTCTAACGTAATGTCAAATTGCCAAACGCGCTTTTTTTTATGAACCGTCATGCGTGATAATTCTCCGCGCTCAAAAAATGACATATACACATCATCCGTTAATTCAAGCTGCTGAAGTAACAGTCGAAAGCGCTCTGTAGCTTGTTGTGTCACCTTTTTCCCTCCTTGTTCCTGAAAAAGAAAGGAAAGCGACAAATTTAGACGCTTCCCCCCTTCTTTTAATTATATATTTGTACGGAAGAATTCATTAAGACGATCAATTACTTCTTCCTTTGCCCACTCAAATGTTTCACCTGATTCACGGAATTTCACTTCCACTAAACCTTCTGCTGCCTTTTTACCAACAGTGACACGTACTGGTAAACCAATTAAGTCAGCGTCAGCAAATTTCACACCAGCACGCTCTGCACGATCATCATATAGTACATCATAACGATATGATTTTAGTAAACCATATAATTCATCAGCAAGCTGTACTTGTGCCTCATCTTTCGTATTGACCGGTACTAAGTGTACATCATAAGGCGCTAATTGTTTTGGCCATACAAAGCCTTTTTCATCTTGGCATTGCTCAGCAACTGCTGCTAAGATACGAGAAACGCCAATACCATAGCATCCCATAATAAATGGTTGTGTTTTGCCTTGTTCATCCAAATATACTGCATTCATTTTGGCAGAGTACGTCGTGCCAAGCTTGAAAATATGTCCTACTTCGATACCTTCAGCAAATTTGATAACACCTTGTCCATCTGGAGATGGGTCGCCCTCTTGGATAAAGCGAATATCCGCATAAGCATTAATAGCAAAGTCACGCTCTGGGTTAACATTTACATAATGGAAGCCATCTTCGTTTGCCCCTGCGACACCATTGCGAATCGATTTAATCGCATTATCCGCAATTACTTTTACATTTACCGGTAATTTGACAGGGCCAATTGAACCAACTGTGCAACCTAAAAGCGCTTGAATCTCTGCTTCTTCTGCTAGTTCAACAGAGCCTGCTTCTAAAGCATTTTTTAATTTAATATCATTAATTTCGTGATCACCACGTGCGAGCACAACGACTAACTCATCATCAATTTTAAATACTAAAGATTTAATACAATTTGAGGCAGGTACGTTTAAGAAGTTTGAAACTTCTTCAATTGTTTTCGCATCTGGTGTCGCTACTTTTTCAAGCTCTGCCATTGCTTCGTCAGATAGCTTATAATCTACTAACACTTCTGCCATTTCGATATTTGCTGCGTAATCTGAAGAATCAGAGTAAGCAATTGTATCTTCCCCGATTTCAGAAAGTACCATAAACTCATGTGTACCTTTCCCACCGATGGAACCTGCGTCTGCAATAACGGCACGGAAGTTTAAGCCAAGGCGCGTGAAAATGTTAGAGTATGCACGGTACATATCTTCATATGTAGCATCTAAACTTTCACGAGACGCATGGAATGAATAGGCATCTTTCATAATAAACTCGCGACCACGTAGCAGTCCAAAACGCGGACGCTTCTCATCACGGAATTTTGTTTGAATTTGATACAGCGTTAATGGTAATTTTTTATACGATTTAATCTCATCACGTACAAGTGTTGTAATCACTTCTTCGTGTGTTGGTCCTAACGCAAAGTCACGGTTATGACGGTCTTTAAAACGCATTAATTCTGGACCGTATTTTTCCCAGCGCCCTGATTCTTGCCAAAGCTCTGCTGATTGCATCGCTGGCATTAAAAGCTCTTGCGCGTTAATCGCTTCTAGTTCTTCGCGAATGACTTGCTCAATTTTCGATAATACTTTGCGTGCAAGTGGTAAGTACGAATAAATACCTGATGCATTTTGACGAATGAATCCAGCACGTAGAAGGACTTGATGCGATTTTACTTCCGCATCAGAAGGTACTTCACGAAGTGTTGGAATGAAAGTTAAACTTTGTTTCATAAAGTTGCTCCACCTTTTAAATTAAAAATATAACATAAGCATAATCAAATTTAGCTTTGAACGCCACTAAATATGATAGAATGCGCCCAAAGCTTTTATTTTAGAAGAAGAATTTTTGAATATCGTTCCAAGTAACTACGACCATTAATACCATTAATAGTACAATACCAACGAAATGTATAAGCCCTTCTTTTTCACGATTAATCGGTTTGCCACGTACTGCTTCAAAAGCAAAGAATAATAAACGTCCACCGTCAAGAGCTGGTAATGGCAATAAATTCATAATCCCTAAGTTAATACTTAGCATCGCAGCCCAGCGCATTAACTGATATACACCGTGTTCAGCTACAGATTCTGTATATTTATAAATCCCTACTGGACCCGATAAATCATCAATAGAAAACTGCCCTGTGACAAGCATACCTAGCATTTTAAAAATCTGCACGGTAAAGTCATACGTATTGACAGCTGCGTTTGGAATAGCTTCTAATGGCGCGGATTCAAATGGTGTTTGATACAATACACCAATGCGTCCAAATGTCTGCCCTTGTTCCGTTACAGCATCGGGCGTTACCGTTAAATGCATGGGTGCCCCGTCCCGCTCTACAACAAACGCTAATGGTTTGCCTGGATTTTCTTGAATGGCAACTGATAATTCCTGCCACTGTGTAATTTGAACACCGTTAATAGCTGTGACTAAATCCCCATCCTGCATGCCCGCTTCCATCGCGGGTCCATTATCAGTCACTTCTGTAATAACGGGCTCATATGTTGGCTTTCCTTGCAGTAAACCAATCGCTAGAAAAATAAAGAACGCTAAAATAAAGTTAAAAAGTGGCCCTGCAAAAATCGCCATTGCCCGTTGCCCAACTGTTTTGGAATTAAACTGACGATCATACGGAGCAATCATCGTTTCATTGCCATTTTCTGCAATGACTGCATTTCGAGCTACTTTATAACGGACAATGCGCGGGTACTCGCTGTCATCATCCTCATCGTATCCTTCAATCCATAAGCCTTTATTTAAATCAGCGCGCTCTACTTCCAAAAAGACAACATTTGGATGATTGTTTTTCTGATTTAAAATAATTTTCTGCACGACATTGTCTTCGTTTGTCACTAAAGCAACACGATAACCCGGTTGTAATTCAATACTATCTAAATCGTCACCCGCCATACGTACATAGCCGCCGATTGGTAATAGACGAATTGTGTACAGTGTCTCGCCTTTTGTCATGCCGAAAATTTTCGGCCCCATCCCAATGGCAAACTCTCGCACCATAATACCAGCACGCTTTGCAAAAATAAAGTGACCGAGCTCATGGAAGAATACGAGCGCGCCAAAAATGATTATAAATGCAATTACTGTTTGCATACTATCCCACCTTCACGAGCAAATTTACATACATCTTTTATCCCGCACTAACAGGCAGTAATTTAGCTGTACCAAAAGTAAAGCAACAGGTACAACACTCCATAAAAACATATCTGGAGATAGAAAGATTAACTGCCAGGAAAAGCCCCATTCGTTCAACTCACAATCAACAGCGTAGAGAAGAACTGCAATCGATTGAAGTTGCACTTTATTTTATCATGTTTTGTACCGCTTTTCTCGTCTCACTATCCACGTGTAAAATCGTCTGTAAATCTGGCAGCAATATATTGTCATGCGCATCCATTACACGCTCAATACATTCCTCAATTTGTAGGAATGTAATTTTTTCTTGTAAAAATAATGCAACAGCTGCTTCATTAGCCGCGTTCATTGCTGTTAGCATCGTCCCACCAGCACGCCCGGCTTCATATGCTAGCTTTAGAGCACGATAACGATCAAAGTCAACTTCTTGGAAATGCAACTTCCCGATTTCTGCCAAGTTTAAACGCTTCCCACCTACTAATGGAATACGGTCTGGATACGTAAGCGCATATTGAATCGGTACACGCATGTCCGGTGTACCGAGTTGTGCCATCACACTCGTATCATGGTACTCCACCATGGAGTGGATAATACTTTCTCGGTGCAATAATACGTCGATGTGGTCGTATGGCATATCGAATAACACATGTGCCTCGATAACCTCTAACCCTTTATTCATCATCGTAGCGGAGTCAATTGTAATTTTCGCCCCCATAGACCAGTTTGGATGATTCAGCGCATCTTTAACCGTCACACCTTCTAACTCCGCGCGTGTTTTATCGCGGAACGAACCACCTGAAGCCGTTAAAATTAGGCGTTCAATCGCTTTTGGATTCTCGCCGTTCATCGATTGATACAGCGCAGAATGCTCACTATCTACTGGCAAAATCGGGGCATTATATTTTTTCGCTTCTGCCATCACTAAGTGCCCTGCTGTAACAAGCGTCTCTTTGTTGGCAATGGCAATCGTTTTGCCCATACGAATCGCCGCGAGTGTAGATTCTAACCCTACACTGCCCAGCACAGCATTTACTAATACGGTTGTTTCAGGATGTGTTGCTACATCGATTAACCCTTTCGTACCGTATGTAAATGCTATATTCGGAAACTCTTTTCCAAGTGCTAGTGCATCTGTCTCTTCTTGTACGGAAACAATTTCTGGCTTTAGTTGTCGTATAATTTCTCTCGTTTTTTCAATATTTCTTCCTGATGAAAACGCAACAAGTTGAAACTCTTGCTGATTTGCTAAAATAATATCAATCGTTTGCAAACCAATGGAACCTGTTGCACCAAGCAAACTAATTTTCTTCATGATGTGCTCCTTTATTAACTAACAAAATGCAGTAAGTGTAACAATGGCAAAACGAATAATAAACTATCAAAACGGTCTAAAATACCGCCATGACCAGGCAAAATCGCACCTGAATCCTTTACATCATAGTGACGTTTAATCGCTGACTCTACAAGATCACCCATTTGCCCAAAGATAGAACTCACAATAGCTACAAGTATTACAGCAACCCACGATACATCAAACGGCGCAATAAGTTGCATAATAATGACCGCCATGACGGCAATGATAATCCCACCAACAAATCCTTCAATCGTTTTATTTGGCGAAATTTCCGGCCATAGCTTATTTTTTCCAAAGCTACGCCCCGTAAAATACGCACCTGAATCGGTCGTCCAAACAATGAGCAACGCAAAAATAATATACGCTAGTCCAGCTTCACGTGTGGCAATTAAATAATAGAAGCCAATCCCAACATATAGCGTACTTAACACAACAAATGCGACATCATCAAATGTAAAACGATTTTTCATTAAAACAGAATAAATTAATAGTAAAATTGCTGCGATAAATAATAATTCTAATTTTGAATAGCTTGTCCATACTTGTACTTGTTGTTCCCAGTAAGTGGGCATTAACATAGCAAATGTGGCTAGTAAACCTAACATGCCTGGCACTGAGAATAGCGTCATTTTTTTCATGCGTAGTATTTCATATAAACCTACAGCTGCTATTGCATAAACTAAAATCGTAAACGGCAATTTCCCATAAATAACGAACGGGATAAAAAGCGCCGCCGCTACGATTCCAGTTATAATTCTTGTCTTCACTTTGTTTCTTCTCCTTTCAGCCCCCCATACCGTCGATTTCGGCTCTGATACGCTTCAATGGCTTCTTGAAAGCACGCCTCGTCAAAATCAGGCCAAAGTGTATCGGTAAACCAAAATTCAGTATAGGCTAGCTGCCAAAGCATAAAATTACTGAGGCGAACTTCTCCGCTCGTACGAATGAGTAGATCTGGTTCTGGTAAGTGTGCTGTCATTAAATAGTTTGTGACACGTTCTTCCGTAATATCCTCAATTACGAGTTTCCCCTCTTGTACTTCTGTCATCATGGCTTTCATCGCGCGTACGATTTCATCACGGCTACCATAATTCATCGCAAAGTTTAAAATAAGACCAGTGTTTTCCTTCGTCGCTTGCATCGCAGCATCTAACGCTTTTTGGGTATGAAGCGGTAATTCACTTTTATCCCCCATCATTTGTACTTTAATATTTAGTTCCATAAGTTCTGGTAAAAATGATTGTAAAAACTGTCCTGGTAAGCTCATTAAAAATTCAACTTCTGTTTTAGGTCTCCGCCAATTTTCAGTAGAAAATGCATATAGCGTTAGCACCTTTACACCACATTTACTCGCATAGCGTGCAATTTTTTTCACCGTATTCATACCTTCATGGTGACCTTTAATACGGGGCATAGCACGCTTCTTTGCCCAACGACCGTTCCCGTCCATAATAATCGCAATATGTGAAGGGATACATTCATCCTTAACTAAGCCCTTTTGCTGATTCATCCTATCTTCTTTATTTACTCTTTTGCCAAATAGCTTGTTAAACATCGTAATTCCTCCAACTGCTTTACATTAGGACTGCATGTCTATCATATCAAAAACGGCTATACATGTCTTTTTTTCTTAAAAATAAAACCGTCTCTTTTTATGTATATGTTTCAACTTCATCTTTTTTGCGTAAAAGATAGAAAAGACGTCCTGAGTTTAGGACGTCTTAATCCACATTTAGTTCACTTTCAATTCAATATTTTAAATTGATAAAATTTCTTGTTCTTTTTCTTTTGCTGCGTCGTCCACTTTTGCAATGAACTCGTCTGTTAGCTTTTGTACATCTTCACCGTAGCTACGTAACTCGTCCTCTGTGATTTCACTAGTTTTCTCTAATTTCTTTAAATCATCATTGGCGTCACGACGTACGTTACGAACAGCCACTTTCGCTTCCTCAGCTTCTTTTTTCACTACTTTAACAAGTTCTTTACGACGTTCTTCTGTTAAAGCTGGAATCATTAAACGAATCACATTACCATCATTTGTTGGTGTAATACCGATATCTGATTTCATAATCGCTTTTTCGATTTCGCCTAAAATAGATTTATCATAAGGTGTAATCACTAATAGACGTGCTTCAGGTATAGATACCCCTGCAAGTTGGTTAATAGGTGTTGGTGCCCCGTAATAATCAACTGTAATACGGTCTAAAAGGGCAGCATTTGCACGACCAGCACGAATAGATGCTAATTCACGACTGAAAGCAGCAAGCGATTTCGTCATTCTTTCTTTTGCTTGATCTAAAACTTGTTTCGCCATTACGAATTCCTCCTAACAACAGTTCCAATTTTTTCGCCCATCACTGCGCGTTTAATATTACCTTTTTCCATAATTGAGAATACAACTAACGGAATATCATTGTCCATACATAAAGTGGAAGCAGTTGAATCCATTACTTGCAACCCTTGTTGAATAACGTCTAAATAAGTGAGTGTGTCGTACTTCACTGCAGAAGTATCTACTTTTGGATCTGCTGAGTATACACCGTCTACATTATTTTTCGCCATTAAAATTGCGTCTGCGTTAATTTCTGCAGCACGTAATGCAGCCGTTGTATCTGTTGAGAAGAATGGGTTACCTGTTCCTGCGGCAAAAATAACAACACGCTTTTTCTCAAGGTGACGTACCGCTTTGCGACGAATATAAGGCTCGGCCACTTGCGTCATCACGATTGATGATTGTACACGTGTTTCGATGTCTAATTTTTCTAGCGCATCTTGTAGTGCTAAAGAGTTCATAACAGTTGCAAGCATTCCCATATAGTCAGCTGAGGCACGTTCCATCCCCATTTCGCTACCAACTTTACCGCGCCAAATATTACCGCCGCCTACAACAACAGCAACTTCCACGCCTAGCTCTACAACTTCTTTTACTTCTTCAGCAACAGATTTAATAATGTCAGGCGATAAACCAAAACCTGCATCCCCAGCTAATGCTTCGCCACTTAGTTTAATTACTACTCGTTTGTATTGTGCCACACTCATAGTAAACCTCCGTTACTCATTAATTTAAAAGGAAATAGCTGACTATTTCATTATATTTTTCTTTTATTTGCTTGAAAAATAGGGAACACGAAAGATGTGTTCCCTACTCGTAAACACACAGATGTGTGTACAGTATTTAAATTAGTTGCCTTTAACTTGGCTCATTACTTCTTCTGCGAAGTTATCTTCACGTTTCTCGATACCTTCACCTACTGCATAACGAGTGAAACCATCTACTGTACCACCAGTAGATTTTACGAAGTCACGTACTTTTTGGTCTGAGTTTTTAACGAAAGTTTGGTCAAGTAAGCAAACATCTTCGAAATATTTACCAAGACGACCTTCAACCATTTTCGCCACGATGTTTTCTGGCTTACCTTCATTTAAAGCTTGCTCAGTTAATACTTTACGCTCGCGCTCTACTTCTTCAGCAGACACTTCGTCACGAGATACGTAAGTTGGGTTGATTGCAGCGATGTGCATTGCAACGTCTTTCGCAGCATCTGCATCAGTAGTACCGTTTAATTGAACTAATACGCCGATTCTACCGCCCATGTGTAAGTAAGCACCGAAAGCATCCGCATCTGTTTTTGTTTTGATTTCAAAACGACGAAGCGTGATTTTTTCACCGATTGTCGCGATAGCTGTAGAAATTTGGTCAGCGATTTTTACGCCGTCTTTTTCTAATTCTAAAGCAGCTTCTACAGATGCTGGTTTAGCAGCTAATAATTGCTCAGCTAAAGAAGCAACTAAAACTTGGAATTTATCGTTTTTCGCAACGAAATCCGTTTCAGCATTTACTTCTAAAATGATCGCTTCGTTACCTTGTTCTAAAATGTAAGTTGTACCTTCAGCAGCGATACGATCCGCTTTTTTGCCAGCAGCAGCTAAGCCTTTTTCACGTAAGAAATCGATAGCAGCTTCTAAGTTACCCTCAGTTTGTACTAACGCTTTCTTACAGTCCATCATACCTGCGCCAGTTTTTTCGCGTAGTTCTTTTACTAATTGTGCAGTAATTGCCATTTGAGTTTCCTCCTTGAGTTTTGAAAATCATATATTTAGGAGCATTGTGCTCTAAATCTCACACCTTAAAAAAAGGTGATAAGAGGGATCATCCACTTATCACCATTTGTGTACGGGTAAAATTACTCAGCTGCTACTACTTCTTCTACAGCTGGAGCGTCTGATTCACCTTGTTTAGCTTCTAATAATGCATCAGCCATTTTCGCAGTTAATAATTTAACAGCGCGGATAGCATCATCGTTTGCTGGGATTACGTAATCGATTTCATCTGGATCACAGTTTGTATCAACAATACCAACGATCGGGATGTTTAATTTACGAGCTTCAGCAACAGCGATACGCTCTTTACGTGGGTCAACTACGAACATTACGTCTGGAATACCAGCCATGTCACGAATACCACCTAAGAATTTCACTAAACGCTCGTGCTCTTTTTTAAGTTGAATAACTTCTTTTTTAGGAAGAACTGCAAAAGTGCCGTCTTCTTCCATTTTTTCGATTTGCTTCATACGTGCAACACGTTTTTGAATTGTACCGAAGTTTGTTAAAGTACCACCTAACCAACGTTGGTTGATGTAGTAGTTACCTGAACGTTCTGCTTCTTCTTTAATAGCTTCTTGAGCTTGTTTTTTCGTACCAACGAAAAGAACTTTACCACCATCTTGGCCAACTTGGCGCATGAAGTCGTAAGCTTCTTCTAATTTCTTAACTGTTTTTTGTAAATCGATAATGTAGATACCGTTACGCTCAACGAAGATATATTTCTTCATTTTTGGGTTCCAACGGCGAGTTTGGTGACCGAAATGTACACCAGCTTCAAGTAATTGTTTCATTGAAATTACTGACATGAGTGTTTCCTCCTAGTATGTTTGGTTTTTTTCCTCCGCATTTTTCATCTATAACAAGCAACCCATGCGCACATGAGCACCACTTACTACATCGAAATGCGTGTGTAATGTTAACACCGTTAGATAATATATCATATACCCCTGTCAAGTGCAACTATTTTACATATAGTTTTTAGCAGGCGCTATGCATGAAATTTAATTAATAGCTCAATTTCCGTTTTTCCTTTTTGTGTTTCTTTTGCAATTTCTTCAATCGATTTCCCTGCTACGTACATCTCGACGATTTGTTGCTCAAGGGAAGTTACATGGGCAAATGGGGCTTGATTGACTGTTGGTGGTACTTCCTGCTGTCGAATGGTCTCTGCCATAACTGATAAGGCTTCACTATGTAGTTGTTGTTTTTGTTTATTATAAGCATTTGTAGCAAAAGGAAGAGGAATCACCTGTTTTAGTTGTGTCGTCTGTACTTTTTGCTCGCTTACTTGTTCACTTGTCTCATCTGGTGTCAATAAAGGGGATGCTACCTCTACGGCTTCCTGTATGGGCTCCATTTTTTCTTGAGGCTGTTGCGCGATATGCTCGATGTCTCCTTTTACAGTATGTCCCTGTTTTACCGCCTTCAATTCCTGAATGAGACGATCATTTTCTTCTTTCATTTCCATTAAGTACACACCGATTGCATCATCCATTTCACGAATGATTTTTTCTTGTCGTGCTTCTAAATCTTTAAATTTCGCCAACTTGCTATTTAATAGAACAATGAAGAAAAAGCTAAGAAGCTGACCAATAAATAATACAATTAAGATGATTGAAACCATGATGTCTCCTATCCACTAAAATCTATAAAGTTCCCCTTAAATGGGTGTTGCACTTTAGGTGCTTCTGGCATTTTCTTTTTCTTTTTTGCTAACATAGATGGATTTTCCATGTCTCCTTGACGCTCGTCCTCATCTGTAATCGCATCTGTATTCTCTGTATCATTAACCGTCGTTTGCTTACGTTCAAGCTCTTTTTTTAGTGCCTCATTTGCGTTTATTTGTTGGTTAATGATGTTTTGTTGATGTTGCTCTGCCATTTTCCCTGCATCAAATGTTTTCGGAATCGCAATTTGTAATTCTACACCTTTTAAACTCATGCCTATCCCTCCTATACATTCATCATTTCAGAAGATAAAAGCTTACGCAATTTAAATAGTGCTTTCGAATGGATTTGAGAAATACGCGAGGTCGACAAATTGAGCATTTCACCGATTTCTGTTAATGTCATTTCCTCCGTATAAAAAAGGCTTAATACAAGCTTTTCTTTTTCATTTAAGTGTTGAATATTTGCCGCTAAATCTGCTAACAACTCTGTACGAATCACTTCTTGTTCCGGCGTTCTCGTATGATCATCCCGAATGACAAACGCTTTTCCTTCTAGTTCCTCATTATCTTGCTGTTGCTCATGAATCGATAATACATTGGAGAAGAAATGTTCCTGGACGATTTGATATACTTCTTGTACAGACAAATTCATATGTTCCGCCAATTCTTCAGGTGTGGCGTGGCGCATAAGCGTTTGCTCTAAATATTCTGTCTGCGCCTCTAACTTTTTTGCCTTTTCTCGTGCAGACCGTGGCAGCCAATCTTCTTTTCGTAGCCCGTCAATAATGGCGCCACGCACACGGAAAGAGGCATATGTATCAAACTTTAAATCTCGTTTTATATCAAATTTATTTAATGCATCAAATAACCCCATCATGCCGAGGCTCACTAAATCATCCCGTGATACATTTTTCGGCAATCCTGCACCGATACGCTGTACATGGTAGGAAACAAGAGGCTTGTACTTTTTTATGAGTAAGTCTCCTGCTTGTGGATCTCGATTGTTAATCCAGCTATTCCAAAGTTTTTGTTCATCATTACTTGGTTGCGTCATTCGTATCCACCTCTCTACAAAAACAAAGCTTCTACTAAGCATTATATCAAATTTGGCGTTATTTTACACACGCTTCCTAAGCACTAAATCTAGTCCCATTAGCTCAAAAAAATCTTTTTTTGACAATATAAAGACACAATTTCATGTAAAAACTATGTGTATATTGACGGATTACTATCCTCTAGTAACTAAAAAAGAGCCGATTTCTCGACTCTTTTACTAATGTATTCATGGTTTATAAACGCCCAAGCATTGATTGTTCATCTTTGTGCATCATTGTACGTACAACTTTTGCAATTTCTTCTGTATTGTCTTCTTCAAATTCAGCCGTTGACGATTGTTCCCTTAAAGGTACTTGGACGTCTTCCGTCATGTTTTGTTGTGCATCCACTTCCATCGCTTCCTGTAGCGCCACCTCTTGCGGTGTAAATAACACATACCCTAAAAACAGTCGCACGAGAAAAGTACAAACAAACACAATCAATGCAGCAATGAAGGAACTAATGAGTATACTTACTGGTAGTGCATATAGCTCCTGTAGTGCAATGAAAAAATACACAGTAAAGCCTAATAATGCCGCCCAGCAATTGTATAAAATGGAGCCGTACATCATATTTCACTCACTCCTTGATTGACTGTGCGAATATTCAACTTACATGTTATCGGGTTAAACTCAATTGTCCGTCCACTATTACCACCTGTGTCTTCTGCTACTAACGGAATGCTATTTTTCCGTAGCTGTTCTTTCACTGCTTCCACATTACGTGGTCCAATTCGCATTGAGTCTTTATGCGATGTGAATTGAAACATCTGTGCACCACCTGCAATTTTGGCTTTTAACCTAAACGGCTGCACACCTTCAGCTTTTAATAAATCAATGAGCGCAACGATTCCTGTATCGGCAAATTTCGCTATATTGATTGCATCTGAACGACCTAAACTCGAATCCGGCAACATGATATGAATTAAACCTGCAATTTTTTTGGATTCATCATACAAAACAACCCCTACACACGA
Organism: Lysinibacillus sp. RU7; assembly: GCF_057837305.1. Lineage (NCBI taxonomy): Bacteria > Bacillati > Bacillota > Bacilli > Caryophanales > Bacillaceae > Lysinibacillus > Lysinibacillus sp. RU7. The sequence goes on from NZ_JBYQFK010000012.1 coordinate 27,554, forward strand.
GCCTAATCCTGATGTGCGAATAGTATCAGGCGTTTTTACTACATCCATTTGAGCAATTCCTACTTTAATAACCTGGCCTGTATTTAACATCGTTACGCCACTCCAAGTGCTTTAAAAATAGCCTGAAATGAATCGGGATTTGGTAACAGGAAGAAATGCCCTCGCACAGATTCGTTGTCTTGCAATTCGTCATCAATAATAGACGTATTAATCACAATGACGTGGTCACTTACATGGGATAGCTCAATTAACCCGATACTAATAATCGCACCAAACATATCAACACTTAAACCTGGTACAGTTGGATATATTTTCAATCCTGTAAAATCTGATAAGGCAGATAAATACGACCCTGATAAAATATTTCCCATCTCTTGCATTGCCGATAATCCTAGCTCTGGTACAGGCGGATTAGCAAAATCAAATGTCTCATCGTGAATTAGTCCACGAATAAAACGATTGGCTTGTTCGATGGGTAAGACAAAAAACATACTGCCTTCCACATCACCTTCAATACGAAGAAAAATGCCCACGATGACATTTTCAGACCCACCTACGAGCTCCATCATATCGCTAAACGACACCATTTCAACTTTTGGTACATGCATATCAATCTTTTTATTTAATAAATCTGATAAAGCCGTTGCCGCATGCGCTGCACCGATATTACCTATTTCTTTTAACACATCTAAATGTAATGAAGTAATTTTTTGATCAAAGTTCATATACATCCCTACTTTAGTCCATTCTATCCATGCCCATGCCAGCTAGACATGAGCATCTTTAGAATGTTGATTATTTATGATAATGGGTTTAGTACTTTATCTAAATGCAGTAAAATTAATAATCGTTTATCTAACTTTGCAACACCTGAAATAAATTCTTCTTCTGAAGAACCGACTACTTCTGGTTGTTGCTCAATTGTAGAAGATTGAATATCTAACACATCATTAGCAGAATCTACTACAAAACCAACTTCCATATCTTCTAGTTGAATAATAATGATACGTACGTTTTCTTCATTTTCAGAAGCTAGTAACCCAAAACGTTCACGCAAATCAATAATCGGTGTAACAACCCCTCGAAGATTAATGACGCCTTTAACATAACGTTGTGTTTTTGGGACGCGTGTAATATGCATTAATTTTTCAATACCACGCACATACGATACAGGAATTGCGTATTCTTTATCTGCTAATTGAAAGACAATTACTTTAATGTAAGCTTGCTCAACAGCATTTGTCATATTTTACACCTCTTTATTCATCCTATTTACATTAGTGCATTACAGTCTACGATTAACGCTACTTTACCATTACCTAAAATTGTTGCACCTGAAATCGCAAAGATATTTGTTAAGTAGTTTCCTAATGATTTCAGTACAATTTCTTGTTGACCGATGAATGAATCTACGACTAAACCAGCTAATTTCTCACCTTTACGAACGATGACTACCGAATGGAACTCATCTTCTTGTGACTCTTTACGCGGTACTTCGAATACTTCTTCTAAGAACACTAAAGGCACTACTTTCCCGCGGAAATCTATAACCTTTTGATTGTGGGCATTTAAAATGTCCGAGTTACGGATAATCGACGTTTCAATAATAGACGATAGTGGAATTGCATAAATTTCTTTTTCAATTTCAACTAACATAACTGAAATAATCGATAATGTTAACGGTAGCTGCACCGAGAATACAGACCCTACATTCGGTGTAGATTCGATTGAAATATTCCCACCTAAAGATTCAATTGTTGTTTTTACAACATCTAGTCCTACACCTCGACCCGATACATCGGAAATGACATCTGCTGTTGAGAAGCCTGATGCTAAAATTAACTCATTAATTTGCTTGTCCGATAAAGAGCTTGCTACTTCCGGTGACACAACGCCCTTTGAAATTGCTTTTGACAATACTTTTTCACGGTTAATTCCTGCGCCATCGTCTTCAATTTCAATAAACACATAGTTTCCACTATGGTATGCTCGAAGCTGTACAGTTCCCTCTTCTGGTTTTCCTTTTTGGCGACGTACTTCTGGACTTTCAATGCCATGATCAAGCGAGTTACGAATTAAATGAACAAGTGGATCACCAATCTCGTCAATTACAGTACGGTCCAGTTCTGTTTCAGCACCAATAATTTCAAGATTGATCTTCTTGTTTAAATCACGTGATAATTGACGCACCATTTTCGGGAAACGATTGAATACCGTTTCTACTGGAACCATCCGCATCGTAAGAATGATGTTTTGTAAATCACCCATCGTACGACTCATACGTTCTACCGTTTCGCTTAATTCACCGTGATTGACTTCTGAAGCAATCGATAATAAACGTCCGCGATCAATGACTAACTCTTCAAATAGATTCATTAATACGTCTAAACGTTCAATGTTGACACGAATCGTTTTACTTGTCGCTGGTGTATGTGATTTATTATTCGTGGAAGTTGACTTTTTCTCAGTAGCTTTTTCTTCTACGGGCTGCGTTACTACTTGTGTAGCAGCAACTTCCTGCACTAGTTCTTGAGGAATTTCCTCACCCTTTACTTCTTTAAAGATAGAACGGTCAATTGGGGTTACCGCTACCGTTTCTACCTCTGATACTTTAAGGAGTTTCTTTTGTAAATCTTCGGCACCTTCTTTTGTAATATAAGCAACATAGAACATACTATCAAACTGCTCTTCTTCTAATTTGTCTACGGTTGGCGAAGATTTAATGACATCACCGTTTTTCTCTAAAATCTCAAACACCATAAACACACGTGCTGCTTTTAATAAACAATCTTCACGTAATGACACGACAATTTCATACGTATTAAACCCTTGCTCTACTGATTGTTGTAAAATAGTTTTTTCAAAATCATCGTATGTTAAATTTAACTGCGTTGTACTTGTTGTTGCCGCTTGTTCATTTAAAGCTGTAGAAATCATGGCTACTTCATTTGGCTGTTCACCTAATTCAATCCGTTTTAACATTTCTACCGTTGCTTGAACATCACGCTTTCCGTCCCCACCGCTAGCAATGTCTTGTACCATTTCTTCCAAGTGATCGACCGATTCAAATACAACGTCTAAAATTTCTGGCGTGACTTTAATTTTTTCATTCCGAATGGCGTCTAGGACATTTTCCATCTTATGTGTTAAATCTGCTAAATCTTCAAAGCCCATTGTTGCTGACATACCTTTTAATGTGTGAGCAGAACGGAAAATTTCACCTACAATAGCCAAATCTTCTGGATTTTTTTCAAGCTCTAGTAAATGTTCACTACAAGCTTGTAAATGCTCTTTACTTTCATCTATAAACATCTCTAAATATTGGTTTACTTCCATCAGAGGACACCCCTTTAAAGCATATATTTCATAATACTTTGTGCAATATCATCAACATCGACTATTTCATCTACGAGCTGCGTTTCCACCGCAGCTTTTGGCATGCCATATACGATACATGTATCAGCTGACTCTGCAATAGCAATGACGTTACCAGTTTGCTTCAATGCGACTAAGCCTTTTGAACCATCATGCCCCATACCAGTCATAATGACAGCAATCTTATCAAAATCGCTATATTTACTTACATCTTCAAACATTACGTCTACGGATGGGCGATGACCAGAGCGTGGCGGTTCGGTTTGATCGAGAACGATACCAAATGCCATCCCTACTTTACGTATTTTTAGGTGATAGCCTCCAGGTGCAATATAGGCTACCCCATTTTGCAGAATATCTCCTTGTTCAGCCTCTTTTACTTGAATTTGGCTTAGTTGATTTAGTCGATTCGCTAACGACTTTGTAAAGCCCGCAGGCATATGCTGAACAATCAAAATAGGTGCTTGAATATTAGCTGGAATTTTTGTAATAACTTCTTGTAGCGCACGTGGACCACCCGTTGATGTACCAATCAGCACTACTTTTTTTGATGTTTTACTCCATTCTGGCTTCACCGGCCAAGTAACCATTTTATTTAATTGCGGTTGCTTACTAAATAGCGGCTTCTTTGTTCCCATTGATACGGGAGTTTGCATCGCTTCTTGTGTTTTCACTTTTTCTATGCGCTTTTCACCAATTGGTTTTTTTAAATTAGCAACTGATACTTGTGCTGCTTGCTCTACTTTGCGCACCAAATCGACTTGGATTTTATGTAAATCAAGAGATATTGTACCACTTGGTTTGGCAACAAAATCAACAGCACCATTTTCCATAGCAATTAATGTGTTTTCTGTTCCGCGGTCTGTTGTACTAGAAAGCATAACAACTGGAACGGGACAAATTGTCATAATTTCTTTTAATGCATCTAGACCATTCATCTCAGGCATTTCAACATCCATTGTTACGACATTTGGCTGTAATTGTTGAATTTTTTTTATAGCATCTTTCCCGTTACGAGCTGTCCCGACAACTTCCACTTTCGGATTTCCGACAAAAAAGTCGCTAATTAGCTTTCTCATAAAAGCAGAGTCATCAACAACTAATAGCTTGCTTTTGTTTGAGAAGTCCAATTAATCACGTCCTTTCGAAAATATGCTTTTTAGCTTGGATAAAAATTTGTTCGATTCTGGTTGTCCATGTACCTCTTCCACACGATGATGCATAAATTTACTAACAATCAATTTCATTGTTTTTGAAATCGGTGCATCTGGATACGCCAGCGTAAAAGGAATTTGCTCTCTTACTGCTTTTCGAACGACCGGATCCTCTGGTAAAGATCCGAGAGCCGTTACTTCTTTTGAAAGAAACTTTTGCATTGCACCAGACAAGCGATTTAGCGTATCTCGCCCTTCTTCTCGTGTAAAAGATCGGTTACATAAAATATAAAATTGCTTTTGACTATCTTTTATATGAATATATTTCATCATGGAATAGGCATCCATAATCGCTGTTGGTTCAGCAGTTGAAATGACAATGACTTCATCAATTGATGTTAATAAATCTAGTGACCAACTCGTAGCGCCTGCACCCATATCAAATAAAATATAATCAAAAGATTTTTGAAGGTACTCAAAGGCTTCAACTAATCGGTTAAACATATCTTCTGACCATTCTAATATAGAGGACATTCCTGAACCGCCTGAAATATACTGTAGATTATTTGGTCCTTCAAATAGCACTTTTTCAATCGATACATCACCTTCAAGGTAGTCCTTCAAATTCAATTGTACACTTTTTCCAATTAAAATGTGAATATTCCCCATACCGATATCCATATCTACAATGACTACTTTTTTTCCTTCTTTTGCAAGTAATGTGGCGAAGTTCATGGAAAAATTACTTTTTCCTACGCCCCCTTTACCACTTACAACGGCGATAGATCGCCCTAAAGCACCTTCACTCTCAAGCATTTTCAATCTTAATTTCTCGGCTTGATCCCTCATTCAAATTCTCCTTGAAAGAACAGTTCAAATAATTTTTCTAGGTCTGGTTGCTCAATATCTTCCGGTACTTCTTGACCATTCGTATAGTAAGCAAGTCCCTTTTTATATTTAATCATTAAATTGAACATAGTGCCAATAGAATTTGTTTCATCCAACTTTGTAAAAATAAATTTATTAATTGGTATTTGTTCAAACTGCTCCACAATGGCTTCAACATCACGCTCTTTAGCCGTTAAGGACACAACTAAAAAGGACTCTGATTGATCGCTAAAATCAATTAATGTTTGTAAATCGTTCACATACTTTACTTCTTTATAATTTCGCCCAGCTGTATCAATAAAGATTAAATCAAGATAATCCAATTTTTTGATTGCATTTTTATAATCTTCACGGCTATATACAATTTCCACTGGTGCCTGTAATAAACCCGCATATATTTTTAATTGCTCAATAGCAGCGATACGATATGTATCCGTTGTAATAAAACCAATCTTTTTCTTTTTTTCTAATACGGACCGAGCAGCCATTTTTGCAATGGTTGTTGTTTTCCCTACACCAGTCGGTCCTAGCACATTAATATATTTTTTGTCATATGTTAATCCACCAATTTCAACATGTAACAGCTGTTGACGTAAGTAATTCTCTGCAAACTCTCGCATCTCATGAAAAGGAATTGCATGATCTCTATTTTTAAAATGCTTAAAGAGCTCATCACCTATAGCTGTGATGAGCTCTATGCTTAGCTCTTGACTTTTCAAATAATCAATGAAAGGTAAGAGTTCATCTGGGTATTGAGATTGAATCGATTGTCGTTGTACAGATTGCATAATGGACTTTAAATCTGCAATTTCTTTCTTTAACTCCTCATTAACGAATGACTCATCTTTTCGTTGTTCATTAGGAGCTACTCGTATAACCTCTTCTTGTTGAACTGTAGCTGGAATTGGATGAAGCTCAGGTAGCGGGGGAACGAGTGATTTTTTCTCCACTCGATCTACACCTGCTACTACTTCAAAACTTCTTTTCTTCACTAAGCCTAAAAACTTCTTTGTGACAACTACTTTTGAATTTAAAATGACGGCGTCTTCTCCTAAATCAGCACGAATAAGTTTCATTGCCTCAGCAATAGAAGGCGCATTGTATTTTTTCATTTTCATTCTACGTTTACCACCCCGACACTTTGAATTTCAACGGCTGCATCTAACTCATTGTACGATAAAATTGGAACTTGCGGGAAATAACGTTCTGTCAGTTGTCTCAAATACATTCGTACACCTGGTGAGCATAAAATTAATGGCGATTGCTCCATAAAGGACACACGCTCTACTTCTTTTGCAATGGCTTCTAACACGAATTGAGATTCTTGCGGATCCATCGCCAAATAATTTCCATGATCCGTTTGTTGAATGCTATCTGCAACCATTTTCTCGACCTTGCCAGACACTGTAATGACTTTTAACGCAGGTTGCGCACCGACAAATTGCGACGTAATTTGACGAGCTAATGCTTGACGCACATATTCTGTCAAAATATCTGTATCACTTGTTAGCTTTGCATAGTCTGAAAGCGTTTCAAAAATAATGGGTAAATTTCGAATCGATACATTTTCACGCAGTAATTTTGCTAGCACTTTTTGAATTTCACCAATTGACAGCGGTGTAGGTGTTAATTCATCTACTAAAATAGCATGTGTTTCTCGTAAATGATCGATGAGCTGTTTCGTTTCTTGTCGACCTAGCAATTCATGCGCGTTTCCACGAATCATCTCGGTTAAATGTGTCGAAACAACACTTGGTGGATCTACGACCGTATATCCAAACATTTCAGCATCTTCTTTTACTTGCTCTGTAATCCACTTTGCCGGCAACCCAAATGAAGGCTCAATCGTATCAATCCCATCAATAGAATTATCGTCGCCAGGACTCATTGCTAAATAGTGGTCAAGTAATAATTCGCCTCTTGCCATTTCATTTCCTTTAATTTTAATACGATATTCATTTGGCTGTAGTTGAATATTGTCGCGAATACGTACAACAGGAATAACAATCCCTAATTCTAGCGCAAGTTGTCGACGAATCATGACAACGCGGTCAAGTAAGTCACCGCCCTGCGCTGCATCTACTAACGGAATCAGACCGTAACCAAATTCAAATTCAATCGGGTCAACACTTAATAAATTTACAACATTTTCAGGGCTTTTCATCGTATCTGCTGCAACCTCTTGTTCCATTTCCAATATTTCTTCCGGATCTTCTTCTTTCTCACGGTCCATTAAGAACGCACCGATTGCAAGTGCTGCAGCAATTGGCAATGTAATCCAAGCCGGAATAGGGGTGAACATCCCTAATAATAAAATTGTGGCACCTGCTACATAAAGTAGCTTTGACTGTGCAAATAATTGCTTTGTAATATCGACACCTAAATTTCCATCAGAAGCTGCACGCGTTACAACAATACCTGTAGCAGTGGAAATTAATAGTGCCGGAATTTGTGATACGAGACCGTCACCAACTGTTAATATCGAAAAGTGGTTTGCTGCATCGCCAAAACTCATCTGCATTTGCACAATACCAATAATCATACCAACAAGTAAATTGATAAATACCATAATAATAGATGCAATGGCATCCCCTTTTACGAATTTTGTCGCCCCGTCCATGGCACCATAAAAGTCCGCCTCACCCGCAACTTTTTCACGACGTTCACGCGCTTCTTTTTCGGAAATCATCCCCGCATTTAAATCGGCATCAATACTCATTTGCTTACCAGGCATCGCATCTAATGTGAAACGTGCTGCAACTTCAGCGACACGCTCAGAACCTTTTGTAATAACGATAAACTGGATAATAACTAATAATAAGAAGATTACAAGACCGACTAAAATATTACCACCCGTTACGAAACTACCAAATGTATGTACAACATCTCCCGCATCTCCTTGTGCTAAAATCGCACGTGTCGTTGAAACGGATAAAGCAAGTCGAAATAATGTCAACAGTAAGATCACGGTTGGGAAAATCGAGAAGTCTAATGCTTCTTTCATATTCATCGATGTTAATAGCACTAATAATGCTAATGTAATATTAATAATAATTAAGAAACTTAGTAACCACGTTGGTAGAGGGATGATGAGCATCGCTACGATTAAAATAACCGCACCTAAAACCCCTAAATCGCGAACTTGCATGGTTTTCCCTCCTAATGTTTCGTGTTTTAAATTTTACGTTTAATGCGATAAACGTACGCTAAAATTTCTGCTACCGCTTTGAAAAACTCTTCAGGAACTTGCTCGCCAATCTCCACTTGGTCATACATTGCCCGTGCTAGTGGTCGGTTTTCCACCATAACGACGTCATGCTCCTTAGCAATTAATTTGATTTTTTGTGCTACAAAATCTGTTCCCTTTGCTACTACACGTGGTGCATCCATACTATTTTCATCATATTTCAGCGCAATCGCATAGTGAGTTGGGTTCGTAATAACCACATCTGCATGAGGTACTTCTTGCATCATACGACGCATTGCCATCTCACGCTGACGTTGTTTAATTTTAGATTTAATTAATGGGTCACCCTCCGAATTTTTATGCTCATCCTTAATATCTTGCTTCGACATCTTTAAATTTTTCTCATAATCATAGCGCTCATACATATAATCCAAAATCGAGATTAATAACAGCATAATTGCTGCAGCTACGCCCATTAATCCCGATAAGTAAGCCACGGTCGTAAGCGATTCCCACGGACTTTTAAAAGATAGCGCAAGCACTTCTTCAAGATAAATCCAAATAACCGCAAATGTGACTACCCCTAATAAAGTTACTTTTAATAAAGATTTGATTAAATTAATAATCGCCCGTACTGAAATAATTTTTTTTATCCCTTTAATAGGATCCATTTTTTTTAAATCAAACTTTAAAGTCTCTGTTGTAAAAAGGAACCCAAACTGCAAATAGTTTGCTCCAATACCTGCAACCATCGCAATAACCATAATCGGCAGCACAATCCATGCCATTTCCTGTATCGCATCTGTATACATTTCCATGACTGTTTCGATTGAAACCGTTTCAATTAGCATATTTCGATATAATGCTTGCGTTAAAAAGGAACGCATGCCTTGATACATACTAGGCGCTATAAAAAATAAAAACAAAAATATAATCAATAACAAAATAGCCGCTGAAACATCTTGACTTTTTAATACTTGCCCTTTTTTCCGCGAATCCTGACGTTTTTTAGGTGTCGCTTTTTCTGTTTTTTCACCAGCGAAAAACTGTAAGTCTAAATGTATAATAAGCTTCATATTTACGAACCACCTAAAACAATCATTAAATTGCGCATGCCGATTATCGCCATTTCAATCACACGTTCCATTACCTCTACCATTACCCCCATCATAATAATGAGCAGGATAAAACCTACCGCAATTTTAATCGGGAAGCCGACAACGAAAATATTTAACTGTGGCACTGTTTTTCCTGTAATACCTAAAGCTAATGTAACTAAAAATAAGGTTGCAATTATTGGAGCCGACATTTGAAAAGCAACTGCAAACACCGCAACAAATAACTTCATAATGTATTCAACTGATTCTGCATCTCCAAAACTCGGAAAAAACTGATCTAGTGGTAAAAATTGATAACTATAAAAAATGCCATCTAGCACTAAGTGATGGCCGTTAATTGCTAAAAATACGAGTAACAATAAGAAATTAAAAAACTGCCCCATGAGCGGACTTTGGGCCCCTGTTTGCGGGTCTACAATATTCGCCATCGCAAAGCCCATTTGGAAATCAATAAACCCACCAGCTATTTGTACAGCTGAAAAAACAATATATACGACTAAACCAAGTGTTAAACCTACAATTGCCTCTTTAATAACAAGTAATATGTACTCCCCATTAATCGTAAAAGCCTCAATTGAAAACGTATAATACATCATCCAAGATAATACAAATGCAAGTACGATTTTCAATTGAGGGGGAATTGTTTTATAAGAAAATAGCGGAATGGATACAAAAAATGCAGATACTCTCACAAAAATCAATAATAAAACAGATATTTTTGGTACTAGTTCTACCATCTATATCACCCTATGTAACGTACTAAATTATTTAAAATGTCATGCACATAACTTGTGATTTGTGATAACATCCACGGACCGAAAAAGACAATCGCTACGAGTACGGCAACAATTTTAGGTACAAACGCTAATGTCTGTTCTTGGATTGACGTTGTCGCTTGAAAAATACTCACTGCTAAACCAGATACTAATGCTACCAACAGGAGCGGTCCTGAAGCAGCAAGGACGATAAAGATCGCGCGTTCTGCAATTGAAATGACCATTTCTTGTGTCATACTGTATCATCCCCTAATAAAAACTCTGTAATAGCGATTTCATTACTAAATACCATCCATCCACAAGAACGAATAATAAAATTTTAAACGGCAATGAAATCATAACAGGTGGTAACATCATCATCCCCATTGCCATTAATGTAGACGCTACAATCATATCGATTACTAAAAACGGAATGAAAATCATAAAGCCCATTTGAAAAGCGGTTTTTATTTCACTTAGCGCAAAAGCTGGAATTAACGTTGTTAGTGGAATAGCCTCAACGGATTCTGGTCGTTCTGCTTGATTGTATTCCAAAAACAACTCTAAATCTTTTTGTCTCGTATGCTTTGCCATAAATTCCTTAAATGGTAAAGAAGCTCGATCATATGCTTCTTCTAGACCAATCTCCTCATCAAATAACGGCTGTAACGCTTGTTCATTCACTTGTTGAAAAGTTGGTGCCATAATAAAAAACGTTAAAAACAACGCAAGACCAATAATCACTTGGTTGGGTGGCATTTGCTGTGTAGCAAGTGCTGTTCGTGTAAAAGACAACACAATGACAATCCGCGCAAATGAAGTCATCAAAATTAATATACTCGGTGCTAAAGAAAGAACTGTTAACAGAATTAACAGCTTTACAGATGTAGAGACATTGGTTGGATCGGTGTCAGAAAAGATCGATATGAAATCTGTCATTGCTTATCGTTCCCCTTTTCCTTCCATCTTTCCAATCCATCACTACGTTCTTTTTTGATTTCAGATAAACGCTTATCTAAAATACTATTGAATTCCTCTGACTGAACTTTGGCAGAACGGTGTGGTTTGAATTTTGTAAAAAGCTCAGCAATGTACGGAGCATTGGATGTGTTCGTATACTTTTCATTGTATAATGCTACAATTTGCTCAATCTCCTGCGGGTCAGAAATCGTTTGAAGTAATCGTACATCTTCGCCAACACCCACAACATAAATTTGATTGCCAATTTGCAGCAGTTGGACAGATTTTTGTGGTCCGACAGAATGCCCGCCAAGATTACGCACGATGCTGTTTTGCTGATAATTTTGATTACGTTTATTTAAAAAACGTAAAACATAAATTAATAAACCTAGTACAAATACTAGTGATAGCAAAATTCTTATGTATTCCCATGCGCCCATACGAACAGACGCCGAATCACTGTTCTGTGTGTCGGCATCTGTTTCACCACTATTTACGCAAAGGCTTGGATTTTTTAAACATTCATCACTCACCATTGCGTAGGAAGTAGAGCTTACATGGGTTAATGCTACAAACATAAGTAATACTACAAAAACCATCCTTACATAAAATGATTTCTTTACTTGCATGTTGTTAACCTAAAGCTTTTTGAATTGCTTCAATAACGCGGTCTGCCTGGAATGGTTTTACAATAAAGTCTTTAGCACCCGCTTGAATTGCATCAATAACCATTGCTTGTTGTCCCATTGCTGAACACATAATGACTACTGCATTTGGATCAGAGGCTTTAATCCCTTTTAACGCTGCAATACCATCCATTTCAGGCATTGTAATATCCATTGTTACTAAATCTGGACGTAACTCATTATACTTCTCTACTGCTTGTGCACCATCTGCGGCTTCACCGACTACATCAAAGCCATTTTTCGTTAAAATATCTTTGATCATCATACGCATGAACGCTGCGTCGTCAACAATTAAAATCTTTTTAGACATAGTAAGATTCCTCCAATTAGTACTATCTTAAATTATTTAAGCGCTCCGTTTGACTTAAAATATCCGTAATACGAACACCGAAGTTTTCATCAATTACCACTACTTCACCTTTTGCAATTAAACGGTTATTAACTAGAATGTCAACAGGCTCACCAGCAAGCTTATCTAATTCGATAATTGAGCCACTGGATAACTCTAAAATTTCTTTCACGGAACGCTTTGTACGTCCTAGTTCTACCGATACTTGCAATGGAATATCTAGCAGCATATTTAAATTACGGGCTTCAGCTTGCGAAATATTTGGTGGTTGGAAGCTCGCAAACTGTGCTGGTTGAACATTCACTGGTTGCTGTGGTGGCGCATACATCGGTTGTTGATATACAGGTACAGGTGATGGCTGAGCATACATTTGTTGCGTCGGCACTTGCTGCATCATTGGCTGCTCGTACATTGGTTGCGGCGGTACTTGCTGCATCATTGGTTGCTCATACATTGGCTGCTGTACAGGAGATGCTTGAGGTGTTGGCTGTGGCTGGCTAGTAGCAACCGGTTGAGGTGCCGGTTCAGCAATAGCAGTCGGCGCTAACTCTTCCTCACTCTCCCCCAATAATGACTTTACTATTTTTTTACTAAAGTTTAAAGGTAATAATTGCATTAAATTTGAATCGATTAAATCACCGATACGTAATCTAAATGAAATCTTCACGAGTAAATCGTCATCAGGGATATTGTCTCGCCCTTCATTTTTAGAAATATTCATTAAATCAATCGTTGGTGGAGAAATATCGACCTTTTGATTAAATACAGTAGACATTGATGTTGCCGCAGAGCCCATCATTTGGTTCATTGCCTCTTGTACCGCACTCAGTTGAATTTCTCCTAGTTCCGGTTTTGGATTTAAACCGTCCCCACCTAACATTAAATCCGCGATAATCGCTGCATCGGATTGCTTGATTACTAGCAGATTCATACCCGTTAATCCGACTGTATATTCCACCTGTATCGCTACGTACGGATGAGGGAACTCCTCTTCTAGTGTATTACGATTGATCATGCTGAGGCTAGGTGTTGTAATATCTACTTTTTGCCCTAGTAGAGCTGATAGTGCCGTTGCTGAGCTACCAAAAGAAATATTGCCCACTTCTCCAAGTGCATCCTGTTCCAGTGGACTTAAATAATCCTCCATGATAATTATACTACCTTCAGCCGTTTCATTTGTCACTGTATCTGTTAATCTATCTTCTAATGTTTCGCCTCTTAATAAGGCTTCGATTTCTTCTTGGGAGAGCATTTCATCACTCATCATCGTCGTCTCCTCCTTTTACCGGGTCAATTACTTGAATGGCCATTTTTTTATTTAACTTACCTGGCTGCACAGTAAATTTGGGTAAAGTTCCTACTTTAAGAATCAGTGGATCTGTTATTTTTTGATCTAATTCAATAACATCTCCTATATTCATTGTAAGAAAATCCTCAACTGAAATGGAAGTAGTTCCTAACTCTGCCACTACCGGTAATGTAGACTGTTTCACTCTATTTTCAAGCATCTTGACTTGCTCAGGTGACATTTCTTTCGTATTCGTTTGCATCCAGTAGCGTACCGATAAGTTTGGTACAATCGGCTCTAGTACTACGTGTGGTAAACAAATATTAATCATCCCGGTCGTCTCACCAATAATTGTATTGAGTGAAATTACAACAACCGTTTCATTCGGTGAAATCATTTGTAAGAATTGCGGATTTACTTCAAGCTCAATTAACATCGGATCAATTTCTACTATATTTTCCCATGCTTCTCGTAAGTTATCAAATGAGCGCTCAAATAAATTTGTCATAATTTTCGTTTCGATTTCAGTTAAGTTGTCAACGTTACTATGACTTGCACCTGTTCCCCCCATCAATCGATCTAACATCGAATAGGCAATATTCGGGTTAATCTCCATTAAAATATTACCATCTAACGGTGGTACTTCAAATACATTTATTAATGTCATATTCGGAATGGATCGAACAAATTCTTCAAATGGAATTTGGTCAACCGAAGCAACTGTAATTTGGACATATGTTCTAAGCTGCGCCGAGAAAAATGTCGTAAGTAACCGTGCGAAGTTTTCGTGAATACGAGTTAAGCTTCGAATTTGATCTTTTGAAAAACGAAGCGCGCGTTTAAAATCATATACTTTGACCTTTTTCGCTTCATCTTCTTTTTTCATTTCATCAGCTGACATTTCCCCAGTCGATATCGCTGACAGTAGCGCATCAATTTCGGATTGGGAAAGCACATCTCCTGCCATTTGCCCACCTCCTATTTCAACCTATTTCTAGTTATGAAATGATGAAGGAGGTAATGTAAACTTGTTGTACTTCCCCTTCTTGCATCAATTCATTCATTTTTGCCTTAATGGCCTTTTCAAATAATACTTTCCCTTGCTTACCTTGTAAATCTTCTTCTGTCATTTCAGATAATTCTTGAATTGCAATATTATTTACTTGGAAGATACGTTGTGTTAATTCTTTTGCTGCGTCTTCACTTTCTGTTTGAATTGTCAATTGTAGAACCACATATTGACCATCTGCTAAATTTGTTTTAATCTCAGGAATGGCAACAGAAGCTAATGTAATCTCTTCAATCGATAGCTCTTTCACTTCTGGTTCCTTGTTGAGCTGTGTTAACAGAACAAAGGCAATCACACCAACTAAAGCAAGCGCCGCTATAATGATGAGCATAATTGTCAACAGTTTATTCTTCTTCATCTTCTTCACCTCGTAGATGCGGATTTGATAGAATTTGTATTTGTCTATAAAATGCCTTTATCCGCTCACGCACCTCTGTTTCAGATTCTAATACGATAAACTTACGCCCAGTCGTTAGCGTTATCGTTGTGTCCGGAAAAGCTTCGACTGTTTCTATGTATAAAGCATTTAATGAGAACGCTTTGCCATTAAGGCGAGTAACTTCAATCATTGTAAGGGGCCGGACCTGCCACGAGAGCCGGCCCGACCCTCCTTTGCAATGAATTTATAAATCTATAAAATTAACGTTTTAAGTTAGTAAGTTCTTGTAAAATTTCATCAGAAGTTGTGATGATACGAGAGTTTGCTTGGAAACCGCGCTGTGCAACAATCATTTCTGTGAATTCTTCAGAAAGGTCTACGTTGGACATTTCTAATGATCCGGAAACGGTTTTACCGATCCCTAATACACCACCTGAACCGAATTGCGCTACCCCAGAGTTCGCAGAAACTTGGTAATAGCTATTCCCCTCTTTTGTTAAACCTTCCGCATTTGGGAATTTAGCAATCATCAATTGACCTGCAAACTGCAAACCACCCGCTGAATCCACATAGGACACTGTACCATCTAACCCAATCGACATGGACTGAGCATTTGCAGGAATCCAAATTTTCCCTCCAATAATTTCATTGTCAGCATTTGGACCACTTGCCCATAATTGTGAATCTGCTCCAATTTCCTCAAAAGGCCATTTAGTTGCTACTTCATCAAACGCTTCATCTATTGGTAAATGTCCAATTATTCCATCACCCTCAGGTGCATTATCCGGTAAATCCCCATCACCGGCAACATTCCACCCAACTAAATAATCACCATTCGAGTTGACTAAAAAACCTTGTTCATCCATATAAAAATTCCCTGCACGAGTATATGAAACGGATTTATAATTCGTGACTACTGCGTCTGCTCCCCCTGCTGGTTCACCTACTTTACCAACAACGAAATACCCTTCACCTTCCATTCCAACATCAAGTGTACGTGCTGTCGTTTGTAGGGCACCTGCACCATGAATCGTATCGATTGCCGCCGACTGGGAACCTAAACCAACTTGTTTGGCGTTTACGCCTCCCGCACCCAATGTCGGACCAGAAGCACCAGATTGTGTTTGAGAGATTAAATCTTTAAATATAACACGGCTTTTTTTAAATCCATACGTATTAACGTTTGCGATATTGTTACCAATTACATCTAGCTTTGTTTGTAAATTTCTTAAACCTGTAATACTTGAGTACATTGAACGTAACATAAATGTCGTTCTCCCTTCTAATTTGAAAATATCGCATCAATCAGTCAGCGATATGAGGCATCCTATACGGTCCTGCCTTAGAGTACGATTGTTCCATCAATATTTGTAAATAATTGCGATTTCGCTTCGTAGCGATCCATAGCCGTAATAACGGTTGCATTTTTTGCACTCACAATCAGTGCTGCTTGCTCCATTAATACTAATGGTTGCTTGACACCTTTATCTCGCGCTTCAAACACTCTATCCGTTACTTCTTGCCACTCCGCTTCCGAAATCTCAATATTCCGCTCCTGCATCCGTTCAGAAGCATGCTTGCTAATTTTCAGCTCTTGCTGTGCCTGCCTAAAATGTTCATGAAATGACTTAATTGGCGTTTCCTGAGCATTGTGCTTCGGCGTTAACGCTGGACGAAATGGAACATGTTGAATAGTAATTTTATTCATCATAAGCGTCCCTACCTTATCCCTGTGTTTGCTCAGTTGAATCTGTTGTATCCTCTACATCTTCATCTTGCTCTGTTTCCGTATTTTCTGTTTCAGATACGACTTCAAATTGCTCTTTTGTTAATCGAGTACCATTGTTTAAAATATACTCAATTACGCCATTCTTCGTTGTAATCGCTTCAATCACAGCTTGGACTGACTCACCGTTCACATTATACTGAGCTGTCTTCCCAATTAATTGACTTGCTTGTGCGAAAGGATTTTCCCCTGTAGAGGAACCTGTTTCTTTCCCACCTAAAATACCAGAAATATTTCCAGCAGAAATTTCTTTTCCACTATCTAAGACGAAAATTGGTTGTCCGTCTTTAAATTTAACTTCCGTTACAACACCTGTTCCTTCTATTACTAATGGCTTTCCTTCTTTATCTACTTCTTTTTCTGATAACTCATGCCATTTTACTTCTTTTCCAATAAAAGATGTATAGGACATTAATTGGGTTTCTCTTTGCGACATCAATAGCGCTTCTATTGCTTTACTCATATTTTGCATTTGCTCTAAAGAAGAGAACTGAGCCATTTGGGCAATAAACTCACGGTCATCCATTGGATTTGTTGGATCTTGATTTTGTAACTGGGTAATTAGAATGTGCAAAAATGCATCTTTTCCCAAAGTGCTATTATCTTTTTTTGTTGTATATTCGTACTTTGATGTATTTAAATAATAATCTGTTGTAATACTCTTTTTCTCCGTAGTTACATTTGTACTCAAACTTGAAGTCATCGCTACACCTCCTCAGTGAAAAACTCTTCTGTTAAAAATTCACTAAACGATTGCTTCTCTTCATCGTCATCTTTTCGTTCTTCTTGCTCTTCCTGTTGCTGGCGGAAGAAATTATTAAAGAAGTTTTGATCGCGTGCATTACGCTCTGCATCTTGAAGAGATTGCGCTACATCAATTCGCTCCATTTGGATGTTTTGAGCGACAAAAGCGGATTTTAATTGATTTAAATTGGAGTCAAGTAGCTCTTTGCCTACAGCAGTCGTTGCAAGTAAACGCGCGTGCATTAATCCGTCTTTTTGTACTAACTCAATACGAATTTGTCCTAAATTCTCAGGGAATAATTTTAAGACAAGACGCATCGTTCCTTGATTATTTGACATTTGGCTACGGTTAAGTAAGTTTTGAATTTCCTTAGCTAATGCTTCGGACTGTGCTGAACGCTCTGCTGGTAGTGTCACCGGTACGGTTTTTGTTGTGACCGTTGTCGTTTGTTGATTACCATTTACTTGTGCTGTATCTGTTTCCTGCTTGACGACTGTTTGAGACAATTGTTGTTCGACTTGTTGGAACGTTGTCGTTTTGATGGTCTCTTGTTGTGCAATTTGTTGGAACGTTATGGTTTCTTGCTGTGTTGTAGGTTGTAACTGCGCTACTAATGATTGTAATACATCCTTCGCTTGGCTTAATTGGAATTCCTGCTGATACACTGTATCTAACTTCATACCAACCATTTGTGCCAGCTTTAAAAACTCCACTATTTTTGTAGCTTCTTTCGGCGTTACAATGTGATTTTCACCTTGTAAAATCGACGATACTTGTGCTAGTAATGCTGGTGATTGTTCGAGTATTGCCCATACATCATCCATCGGCATTTCTTCACCAAGAAGTTGTTGAATGATTACTCCTAACTCCTCTGTCGTTATTCCTAATGCAGCGGTTAAATCTTCTACATTCATCATTTCTTCAATTGGCATTAGCTGACCATCAATTTCTGCAAACATCCCCCCTTCATCGTGTACAATACCAAGTGCTGCAAACACTTCTTCCAGTGTCTCTGCTTCCACAACTTCTGTTACCTCTTTCGTTGCTTCTTCAATTGGTTCAGCTTGCTTTTGCTGTGATGGGGCTTGTGTTGCTGACATTGTGTCATTAAACACCTTGTCAAAAGAGTTCGATTTTTGTTGATTGCTCGTAGTTGATGTCGTTCCTGCTTGCTTCGTATTGTTCATACGCGTTTGTGCCATTTGTAATAGTACGATATCCATTATTTTGTTTCACCTCCTTTTACTCTTGTGATAATAATTCCGTAAAACGAGCAGCGTCTGCTGGGTCCATTTTTTCAAAAATAGCCCTTAACGTATCCGACTTCATATTGGACATAATACGTAATGCTTCAGATTCACTCATCTGCGTTAAAATAGGGGCAGCTTTCTTCGCTGACATATTCTCATACGTCTTTAAAATTTCTTTAAATTCTAATGTTGCTTCTTCTTGCACACGTTTTAATTGTTCAATTTCAGCAAGAAGACGTTCTTGTTCAATTAACAACTCCTCATTCGTTGCTGTAGCTGACTCGATTTCTGATTGCAACTGTACAATCTCCGCCTCTTTTTCTTGAATTTCTGCTTGTAATGTCACAATTTTTTCTTCATTTAATGACGGATTTTCGACAATTTCTTCTTTTGAAGAAATAAACGGAATTTTATCTTTCATGCTATCGACTATTTGAAACACATTTGTATTCGTAAAATGCGCGATAATTAAGAAAATTGCTAGTGTAAACACTAACGGAATTAGAAACAAGTAAAATAACTTTTGAAAAAAACCCGGGTTCTTCTCTTGTACCTCGACTTCGTCTATTTTTTCGACATCGTTCTTCGCCATGCCATCACCTAATTTCTCTCTTGTTGTACGTAAGGGTGGCCATCTCATCTAATTGGATCGTTTCTAAACGATTTTGTTCTTCCCTAAATGCTTCGAAATCTTTTTCACGCATTTTTTCATATTTACGTACTTCCAAGTTTTTTTCTAATAATTTTTGTTCATGCCAATTCATTTTTGCTCGTGCTTGCACGACCTTTTGTTGCACATCGTCAATCGTTTTCTCCATGCTATCGATAAACCGTGTATAATGACTAATTTCATCGATGGAAGAGCCGACTTGCAAGCGCTCTTGTTGAAACGCTACTAAATCTTCTCTTTTCTTCAATAGTTCATAAAGCTTTGTTGCAATTTCTTCAAAAGAGCGAACAGATTCTTTGTAAGCAATTTCTGTTTCATTTTTTTCTTGTTCGCGAACAGTTAAAATTTGTTCAAATCGATAACTATATCGTAGCATTATTTCGCACCACCATTCGATAATGCAATCATTTCATTGACTGTTTGTTCAAATGAAACTTTATCTTTAAACCCTTGCTTTAAAAAGTTTGTAATGAGTGGTTCATACTGTATTGCTTCATCAATTTCTCTAGACGTTCCACGTTTGTATGCACCAATATTAATTAAGTCCTCAGACTTTGAATATGTATAGTACATTTCACGTAAACGAGCGGCTGCCGTTGTATGATCAGGCGTTGCAATATGATTCATGAGTCGACTAACGCTCTTGAGGATATTAATCGCTGGGTATTGCCCCTTATTTGCGAGTGTACGGTCGAGTACAATATGCCCATCTAAAATCCCACGTACAGCGTCAGCAATTGGTTCATTCATATCGTCTCCATCGACAAGAACGGTATAAAAAGCGGTAATAGCTCCTTTTAAGTTTGTCCCCGTGCGTTCAAGTAGCGTTGGTAAAATAGCAAATACAGATGGCGTATATCCTCTAGTAGCAGGTGGTTCCCCTACCGCTAGGCCAATTTCTCGTTGGGCCATTGCAACACGTGTTACAGAGTCCATCATTAGCATGACATTCATGCCTCGATCTCGAAAATATTCAGCAATAGCAGTGGCAGTAAAGGCTGCTTTAATCCGCATTAAAGCCGGCTGATCACTCGTAGCCGCTACAACAATCGACCGACTTAAGCCTTCAGGGCCAAGGTCGCGCTCGATAAACTCACGTACCTCACGTCCACGCTCTCCAACAAGTGCAATCACATTAATATCCGCTTTTGTATTGCGAGCAATCATACCTAAAAGTGTACTTTTCCCGACACCTGAACCGGCAAATATGCCGACACGTTGACCGCTCCCTACTGTCAGCATCCCATCAATCGCTTTGACGCCGACCTCTAGTTGCGCTGTAATAGGCGGGCGTGTCATTGGATTAGGTGGGTCTTTTTCAGTCGGGACTGAAACAAGCCCGCGAGGTAATGCATACCCATCAAATGGCTCGCCCATTGAGTCTAACACTTTCCCAATTAGTTCAGGTCCGACTTTTATTTCTAAAGGCTTCCCTGTTCCTTCCACTAAACAACCGATTGAAATTTCTCGCAAAGACGAATACGGCATTAGCACAACAATCTCATCTTTAAAGCCAACAACTTCAGCTAAAATAATTTGATGACCATTTGTTGATGAATTGACGTGTATTTTACACACATCGCCAATAGAGCTATCAGGACCTTGTGATTCAATCATCAAGCCAACAACGCGGGTAACTTTACCAAATTTTTTAAAGGTCGATATATTGGGAATATGTTCGATTAATTGGGCCGCTCGCATGCGATCATTCCTTACTATCTAAAATTTCTCGAAGCTTTAGTCGAAGTTCGTTTAATTGCGTATCAATCGATACAACGATACGTCCATGATTTGTTTCAATATAGCTCTCTGTACTTGATAAATCCTCATTGACAAAAATCATAAACGGCACATCTGTTGGGAACATTTCAGCAAGTTCATCGCGATTTTTCGAGACAATGCTGTGATAGTGTGGCGCTACATAAATTTTAATTTCTTTCATTTCACGCGCTTCTTTTAAACCACGCTTTACAATAGAGACAAATGCTTCATCATCGCGCTCAAGCACCGTATTTAAAATGTGCTCCGCTGTCGTTAACCCTAACTCTAAAATAACTGCCTCTTGCGATTTAATATATTTATCCGCATTTACCTGTGCGTTTGCTACCGTTTCATTTGCCGTTTGTAACGCTTGTTGCATATCCGCATTTGCTTTTTGAATGCCTTCCTCATATCCTTGTGCGAAGCTCTCCTCATATGTTTGTTGTTGCAGTATCAGTTTTTCCTCTTCCCACACTTGCTTTAATTCTTCAATTGTCTGCAACTGCTCTTGACGAAACTGTTCAAACTGCTGCTGCTCTAATTCAAGTTGCTGACGCGCATCAGCTAATAACTGATCGCGTTCAGCTAAAATTTGTTCACGTGTCACTTCAAGCTCTTCTTCTATATGCTCAAATTCCTCTACACGTTCAGGTTGAAAAAAGTGAAATGATTGAATTTGTATTTCCTTTTCTTCAACCTGCTTTGCTTGCATGCTGCGGATGATTCTAGACAATGACGTCATCTCCTCCACCACGCGCGATAATAATCTCTCCTGCATCCTCTAGACGTCGAATAACCGCTACAATACGAGATTGTGCTTCTTCCACATCGCGCAGTCGAACCGGTCCCATAATTTCCATTTCTTCACGGAATGTTTCTGCCATTCGTTGTGACATATTACGGAAAATAATTTCTTTTACTTCATCACTAGAAACTTTCATGGATAATAATAAGTCTTCATTTTCACAATCGCGAATAACACGTTGAATCGAACGATTATCCAATGTAACAATATCTTCGAATACAAACATACGCTTTTTGATTTCTTCTGCTAGCTCTGGATCTTGAATTTCGAGTGCATCGAGAATCGTTTTTTCCGTTTGACGATCTACACCATTTAACACTTCCACGACTGCATCGATACCACCTGTTTCTGTGTAGTCTTGCGTTACAGTAGAAGAGAGTTTTCGTTCTAATACAGATTCGATTTCACTAATCACTTCTGGGGATGTCGAATCCATTACCGCAATACGCTTCGCAATATCTGCTTGCACCTCTTGCGGAAGCGAGGATAAAATAATCCCCGCTTGCGTTGGATCTAAATACGATAAAATAAGCGCAATCGTTTGTGGGTGTTCATTTTGAATAAAGTTAAAAATTTGTGCTGGATCTGCTTTACGTGCAAAATCAAATGGACGCACTTGTAAAGAAGATGTTAAACGATTTAAAATTGCTTGTGCTTGATCTGTACCAAGCGCTTTTTCTAAAACGGTTTTCGCATAGCCGATACCGCCCTGTGTAATATAATCTTGCGCTAAGGCAATATTATGAAATTCTTCAATAATGTTCTCCTTGACGGTAGATTCGACTTTTTTCACACTTGAAATTTCAAGTGTTAAGCGTTCAATTTCTTCTTCGCTTAAGTGTTTATACACAGAAGCCGAAACTTCCGGTCCTAGAGAAATTAACAGCAAAGCTGCTTTTTGCTTTCCTGATAACTCTTTATCTTTCTTGGACACAGGCGAACCCCCTATTAATCTTCTGCAATCCAACTACGTAATAGCTTCGCAAAATCTTCTGGCTTGTCCTTTGCCATTTTTTCAAGCTGTTTACGGCGTACGGTTGCTTCAGTCTCTTTTTCCTCTGAAATATCATCTACTTCAATTAATTCTTGTTGTTGTTCGATAATATTTAACTCTTCTTCTTCTTTTTTACGTTTACGGGAACGTAAAATGAAGAATACTAGAAGTCCAATGGCTGCAAGTAAAATGCCGCCTACTACCCAAACCCACCATGGAATAGCAGATTCTGGCGTAGCATCTGTTCCTTCTTTTCCGTAAAACGGTTGAACAGAAACAACAATTTTATTACTTATCGCTTCATCTGTTAAATCACCTGCTGCTTCTTTATCAATAGAAGTACGTACGATTGTGGCTAAAATTTGTTCAATGTCTTCTTGCACTGCCGCATCTAAAGACGCTGGATCGTCCGCAACTGGCGGCTCTACCATTACTTGAATACCTAAATCACGAATTTTGTACGGACTTTCTTCAATTTCACGACGAATACGATTGACGTCATTGTTAATTGTTTCTTCAACGCGCTCATATTCTCCATCTCCTGTAGTGCCTTCTTGGTAATCTGTAAAGTTATCCGTTACATTTTCAGCTTCTGGTACGCCAGACGCTGTTGTGCCTGTTCCTGAATAGGTTTCTGTAATACGTTGTGCGCTAATGGCAATGCCTTCATTGTTTTCTTCGTCTACCGGCTGAACTAAATTTTCTTCTCGATTTTCTTGCTTAAAATCCACATCTGTTGTAACGGAGACAACTACTTTATCTTGTCCCATCATCGTCCCAAGCATATTTTGGACTTGACGTTGAATATCGCGCTCAATTTGCTTCTTAATGCCCATTTGCCCTTCAGGTGTTGTTGTTGAATTACTACCTATTTGCGCTGAATTCAAATCGAAGTATTCCGCATATTGATTGGAAATTTCAATATTTTCAGTACTTAAGTTTGGAACACTTTTAGCTACTAAACTATACAGTGTTTTAATTTGATCATCTGTAAATTTCACGCCCGGTTCTGTTGTTAGCATAACAGAAGCCGTTGCTTCCTGTGTAGATTCTTTAAAAAAGATTCCTTCATCTGGTACAGTAATTAGCACTTTAGCATCTTTTACACCTTGTACTCGCTTTATTAAATTCGCGATTTCTGTTTCTGTTGCTGCTTGTTTAATGACATTGAATTCGTTATCTGTCATACCAAAACCAGCATTTTCTGTGAAGAAAGATGTACTAATAGCGCCCGTTTCTGGATATCCTTGTGACGCTAGTGATACTGCCAGAGGATCCACTTGCTCTTCTGGTACTAAAATCGTGGTGCCTCCATTTGCTAATTCGTACACTACTCCTTGTGAACCTAATACTTCCGTAATTTGACCTGCTTCACTAGGCGATAATCCAGTAAATAACGGGGCCATCGTTGTTCTAGTTGAAAAATATGTAAGTATCCCTGCTAATGCAACAATCGCTACTAACGTGCCAATTATCGCACCTTTTTGATTTCGTGTTCGACTCGTCCAAAAATTAGTCGAATCCGTTTTTATTCTCGTTAAACGTTCATTCATTATGAATCCTCCGGTTATAGTGAATGCTTTAACAATTTACAATTCGCTTTAACCGCCCTATTATACACTCATTCGCATAATTTCTTGGTAGGCTTCAATTACCTTATTGCGAACTTCCATTGTTGCATTAAGTGTAATGCTCGCTTTTTGGGAAGCAATCATTACCTCATGTAATTCTACATCTCCACCATTAATCAATTTTTCTGTCATCATATCCGATTGAATTTGCTTTTCATTGACATTAGTAATAGCTTCTTTTAGCGTATTGGCAAACGTTTTTTGCGCTTCGGCTGAAGTTACCACCGCATTGATTTTTGTTGATTCGTTTGACACTGTTGGTACTGTCAGTGATACCGGATTAATTGCCATTTTTAATTACCTCCTACTCTTAGTGTCACCCTTTTCCAATTTCTAAAGCTTTCGTTAACATGGCTTTATTCGCATTAAACATTGTAACATTAGCCTCATATGAACGAGAAGCCGATATTAAATCTACCATTTCAGATAATAAATCTACATTTGATGTTCGAACGTACCCCGCTTCGTCCGCATCCGGATGTGTTGGATCGTATGTAAGTTTAAATTGTGTTTCTGTATCTTCTTTAATCTCTTTTATGCGTACGCCATTTCCAACCGCTTGCTTGGACGTTTTACCCATGGCAACGTTTAGGAAATTACTAAAACGATTCCCTTCTTGCTCTGTTAATACAACCTGCTTTTTACGATAAGGCTCCCATTCTCCATTTACTTGACGAGCACGTGTCGTATCGACATTTGCAATATTGGAAGAAATAACGTCCATACGAAGTCGCTGAGCAGTTAAAGCAGAAGCCGTCGTATTCATACTATGAAAAATTGTCATGGTTATCTCCCACCTTTAATCACATTAGTTAGTGAGCTTAATTTACCACTTACACGATCAATTAGCGCATTATAGTAAATTTGATTTTCCGCCAGACTTGCTTGCTCTGCATCCATATTAACACCATTCCCATTATGACGTGCTCTAAAATTCTCATAGGTATATACACCTGGTGTTGATTGCTCCATCTTAAATTCATAGTGTCTCGTATCCGTACGATAAGCATTAACCCCTAATTGTTTCGCTTGTGTGAGCATTTGTTTAAAACTAACATCCTGCGCTTTGTAATTAGGTGTGTCAACATTGGCGATATTTTGAGCGATTGTTTTATTTTTTAATGTTGCATAAGAAAGTCCTTTTTCTAAACTACTAATAGTTCCGCCAAATAATTCCAAAAAAATCACCTCATTTATATAGAATCATTTCAATTATATACACTTAACCAATCAATACTATAATTGTAAAGAATATAATCCTTAGTGTCTATTGCCTTTTGTCGCTTTTCGTTGGGAAATTAAGACCATTTTTTTCGCGATATTTTTCGACTAAGTAATATAATATACGATATTTTTCGCTTTTTTTTTGCACATTTCCGCTGTATATTTACACTGAATTTTAAACATCCACCAAAGAGAGCATTAAAAAAGGCACATTCTAGTTACACTATTTACCTTTCCTACATTTAAATCTATACTAAAAACGAAGGAAAATTGTCACAAAAGATACACACAAAACGAATCCCCCTATTAGATACGTTTCACTTTTAAAAACTAACCTATAAATTTCATATGCACTTAACGATTCACACACCTTTATTTTTAACCCAAAAAAGTGTAGATGAAGTTCAGATTGAACTCACCTACACTTTTATCATTCAAAACGAAATATCTCAAATGAAATTATTACTTCATTTTAATTTCCGCTAAAGCTACTAGGAACTTATCATTTAACACTTTAATATACGTTCCTTTCATACCTAAAGAACGAGATTCAATCACACCCGCAGATTCTAATTTACGTAATGCGTTTACGATAACAGAACGTGTAATCCCTACACGATCTGCAATTTTAGAAGCTACCAATAGACCTTCATTACCATCTAATTCCTCAAAAATATGCTCAATTGCTTCTAATTCAGAATACGATAATGAGTTAATCGCCATTTGTACAACTGCTTTTGAACGTGCTTCTTCTTCGATTTCTTCCGATTTTTCACGTAAGATTTCCATTCCTACTACCGTCGCACCGTATTCAGCTAGAATTAAGTCATCATCTTCAAATGGAGCGTTAATGCGAGCTAAGATTAATGTTCCTAAGCGTTCACCACCACCGATAATTGGTACAATAGTCGTTAAGCCCGATGCAAACAAATCTTTATTTTCAATAGGGAATGCCGTGTAATCACTGTTAATATCAATGTTTGGTGACGTTTCTGTAATGTTAAACAGTTTTTGTGTGTATTCTTCTGGGAATTGTCGCTCTTCAAACATTTTTTTAATACGATCATTTTCAATTTGTTGATGAATAGATAAACCTAAAAGCTTCCCTTTTCGGCTCACGATAAATACATTTGAATCAATAATATCCCCTAAAGTATCCGCCATTTCCTTGAAGTTTACCGGTTTACCCGCAGACGCTTGGAGCATTGCATTAATTTTACGAGTTTTAGCTAATAAGTTCATTTTATATTTCCTCCTAAATTATCTGTAACGATTAATTCACTAAATATTCTAAAGGTTTTCACAATTCAAAGAAACTAATTCGACTTTTTACAAGATAAATTGTGACAAATCTTTGTTTTTTACGATATTACCAAGCTTTTGATCGACATATGCCGGTGTAATGTCGATATGTGCCGGCGCAATTTCCGAAGCTTCGAATGATACTTCTTCTAGTAGACGTTCTAAAATGGTATGCAAACGACGCGCACCAATATTATCTGTTTCTTGATTTACTTCTGTCGCAATCTCCGCAATACGTTCAATTGCATCCTCCGTAAATTCTATCGTCACACCTTCTGTTTCTAACAGTGCTTTATATTGTAAAACAAGCGATTGATCTGGCTCTTTTAAAATGCGCACAAAATCTTCTTTCGTTAATTTTTCAAGTTCTACACGAATAGGGAAGCGCCCTTGTAGCTCAGGAATTAAGTCACTTGGTTTTGATACGTGAAATGCCCCGGCAGCAACAAACAGCATATAATCTGTTTTTACCGGACCGTATTTCGTCGTGACCGTCGACCCTTCTACAATCGGTAAAATATCACGTTGTACACCTTCACGCGAAACTTCCGCAGAAGATGTCCCTTTACTTGCGATTTTATCAATTTCATCAATGAAAATGATGCCTGCTTGTTCCGCACGTGTAATGGCTTCTTGTGCAAGTTCATCGGAATCGATTAACTTATTTGCCTCTTCCATTGTCAACAAGCGGCGCGCATCCTTCACCTTTACTTTACGCTTTTTCGTTTTCTTCGGCATTAAGTTAGATAACATATCTTGCATGCCCATATTGACGTCCATCCCCGGCATCATATCGAACATGGATGGCGCTTGTTCCGTTACTTCAATCGTGACCCATTGTTCTTCTAATTTACCAGCTTTTAAATCTTCCGCAACTTGTGTACGACGAGAACGAATTTCCGCTTCCTCGGTCGGTGTTTCTTTTGTCTGTTCTTCCTGTTGCCCACCAAAAAACATTGCAAAAGGGTTTTGTGGCATTTTAGACTTTAATTTCGAAGGTACAAGAAGCTTTACGAGCGCTTCATTTGCCAGCTTTTCCGCTTGTTCTTGTACCCCTTCCATCATTTCTTCTTTTACTAATCGTCTTGATGCTTCTACTAAATCACGCACCATCGACTCTACATCTCGACCAACATAACCTACCTCTGTAAATTTCGTCGCTTCCACCTTAATAAACGGTGCATTCGTCAATTTCGCAATACGACGTGCAATTTCCGTTTTACCAACACCTGTAGGACCAATCATTAAAATGTTTTTAGGAATAATTTCCGTTTTCATTTCGTCCGATAATAAAGAACGACGATAACGATTACGAAGTGCAACTGCTACAGCACGCTTTGCTTCATTTTGTCCTACAATATGACGATTTAAACTTTCCGTAATTTGTCTTGGCGTTAAATTTAAGTTTTTCATTAAAGCGCCTCCACGATAATATTATGGTTCGTAAATACACAAATGTCAGCAGCTGTTTTCAATGCAGCTTCGGCAATTTCTTTCGCCTTTAAATGCTCACCTGCATGCATTTTCAGCGCGCGCCCTGCCGCTAATGCATAATTGCCACCAGAACCAATCGCTAAAATCCCATCTTCAGGTTCAATAACTTCGCCAGTTCCCGAAACTAATAAGAGCGTGTTTTTATCCATCACGAGCAACATCGCTTCTAGTTGACGAAGCATCTTATCACCGCGCCATTGTTTTGCTACTTCAACAGATGCGCGCATAAGATTGCCATTGTATTCATTTAGTTTTG
The DNA here is from genome assembly GCF_057837305.1 of Lysinibacillus sp. RU7. Lineage (NCBI taxonomy): Bacteria > Bacillati > Bacillota > Bacilli > Caryophanales > Bacillaceae > Lysinibacillus > Lysinibacillus sp. RU7. Next base: position 56,680 of record NZ_JBYQFK010000012.1, read on the forward strand.
ATTCAAACATTTCAAATAGTGTAAATGCATCTGCTACTGAACCAGCAAAGCCAGCAAGCACATTTCCATTAAACAGACGTCTGACCTTCCTTGCTGTATGCTTCATCACGACTGCATTGCCTAGTGTCACTTGACCATCACCAGCCATAGCACACTCGCCATTATGGTGAATAGCAAAAATTGTAGTTGCATGAATTTGTCCCATACACGTTCCTCCTAAACTATGCTCTCGGATGAGCATTCATATACGTATTGCGAAGATGCTCCTTCGTGACATGCGTATACACTTGCGTAGAAGATAAGTGCGCATGCCCAAGTAATTCTTGAACTGTACGTAAGTCTGCACCATTATTTAATAAATGTGTTGCAAATGTATGACGTAGCATATGTGGATAAATTTTCGAATGCAAGGATGCTTCTTCCATCATCTCACTTAAAATATGACGTACGCCCCGCGCAGTAAGTTCGCCTCCGCGCATATTGACAAATAAGCGTTGATGTTCTTTCGTTTTCATAAGCTTCGGTCGAACTTCATTGATATAACGGAGTAAAGCATTATGTGCATATTGACCAAACGGTACGATACGCTCTTTACGCCCTTTTCCCATTACCCGTAATATAGAATAGTAAAAATCCAGTTGATTTAACTCAATGGATACACACTCACTAACACGAATACCCGTTGCATATAACAACTCTAAAATGGCCATATTACGAATGGATTTTTCATCATCTCCACTCGAGGCGAGAAATAGCTGTTGCAATTCTTCCTCATAAAAAAAGCTCGGAAGTCTTTCCTCTTTTTTCGGATGATAAAGTGAGCGCAGGGGTGCATCATCTAAATCAACTTCTCGGTTCAAGTAACGGAAAAACGACCTAACGGATGAAATCTTTCTAGAAATTGTTGTTCGTGCCATGTTGTCATCATACAGCTTTGTTACATACAACCTCGCATGCAAATACTCTACCTCTGCTAAACTCATAACCCCTTCTTGCTTAAGAAAGGCTAAAAACTGCTGAATGTCTGCCTCGTATTCTCGTACAGTATGTACTGAAAAATTTCTCTCTAGTTGTACATATTTAATAAATTGGCTTAAAGCTTGTTGTGGATTATTTAACATGTTCCCTACCTCCATCGGTAGTACTTTAATGAACTATATTTAAAGAAGATAGCTGGCTTTAAAACATCCATAATGACACTATACCTATATACGGAATAGTGCAAGTGAAATATACTTAAATATTTTAAATTTTATTTGTTTGTTCACAAATTCACAATTCTTTATCCAATTAGTACCACAAAAAAAGACCGTAATATAAAAAGCCTCTAAAAGTATATCAATCTTTAGAGGCTTTTGGCAATTATATTGTTTGTTTATTCGTAAAATTCCGAATTGTTTCTAAAGCGCGATTAGCATGGCGTTCTGCACGTTCTACTTTTGATTTAATCCGTTCACCTAAATCAGGGAATAATCCAAAGTTTACATTCATCGGCTGGAAGTTTTTAGCGTCAGCTTCTGTAATATAACGTGCCATAGAACCAAGTGCCGTTTCATGCGGGAAGTACAATAATTCTTCCCCTTTAGCTAGGCGAGCTGCATTAATGCCTGCGATTAAGCCACTACCCGCTGATTCCACATATCCTTCAACACCTGTCATTTGACCAGCAAAGAAAATATTTGGGTTCGAGCGTAGTTGATATGTGCTATTCAACACTTTCGGTGAGTTAATGAACGTATTTCGATGCATAACCCCATAGCGTACAATTTCTAAGTTTTCAAGCCCCGGAATCATCGAGAACACGCGCTTTTGTTCTGGCCATTTTAAATGCGTTTGGAAGCCAACAATATTGTAAAGCGTACCTGCTGCATCATCTTGACGTAGCTGTACAACAGCGTACGGACGCTTCCCAGTTTTCGGATCTTCCAGTCCTACTGGCTTCATTGGGCCAAATAGCATTGTTTTCTCTCCGCGAGTTGCCATTACTTCAATTGGCATACAGCCTTCGAAATACTTTTCTTTTTCGAATTCTTTTAACGGTGCACATTCCGCTGTAATTAATGCTTCACGAAATGCATCGAACTCTTCTTTCGTCATCGGACAGTTTAAGTAGGCCGCTTCGCCTTTATCATAGCGTGATTTTAAGTATACTTTTTCCATATCGATGCTATCTTTTTCAAGAATTGGTGCAGCCGCATCATAAAAGTATAAATACTCTTCCCCTGTCAGCTCTTTCACTTTATTCGCTAAGCTTTCAGATGTTAAAGGACCCGTTGCAATGACTGTAATACCTTCTGGGATTTCTGTCACTTCTTCATGAATGACTTCCACCAGCGGATGGTTTTTGACAGCCTCTGTCACATATCCTGCAAATTCATGACGGTCTACGGCAAGTGCTCCTCCCGCAGGAACCGCACATTTATCTGCTGCTGCCATAATCACCGAGTCTAACATCCGCATTTCTTCTTTAATCACACCAACTGCATTGGTTAAATTATTCGCACGCAGTGAGTTTGAGCAGACAAGCTCTGCAAATTTATCTGTGTGATGTGCTGGCGTCTGTTTTACAGGGCGCATTTCATAAAGGCGTACCTTTATACCCCGCTTAGCAATTTGCCACGCTGCTTCACTTCCTGCTAAGCCAGCACCAATTACGTTTACTACCTGTTGTGTCATTTAACTTTACCTCTTTATTCTGATGGTGTTTCCTCGTAGTCACACTCTGCGTTCGTACATTGGATTTGAACACCTTTTTTCAATTTCTTCTCTACTAATAATGCACTACATTTCGGACAAGGTCTATTAATTGGCTTATCCCATGAGACAAATTCACATTCTGGATATTGATTACATCCGTAGAAAATCCGTTTTGTTTTGCTTTTTCGTTCAACAACTTCGCCTTCTTCACAGGATGGACATTTCACACCGATTGGCTTCATAATTGCTTTTGTATTACGGCAATCTGGGAAATTAGAACAAGCCATAAACTTGCCATAACGGCCGAGCTTATAAACCATTGGCGCACCACATTTTTCACAGTCTTCACCAGCTGGCTCATCTTTAATCTCGATTTTCTCCATCACTTCATCTGCATGCTTCACGCGCGGCTCAAAGTCTTTGTAAAACGCATCAATGACTTCTACCCACCTCGTAATGCCTTCTTCAATACCATCTAGGTTTTGTTCCATCTGTGCCGTAAACTCGATGTTAATGATTTCAGGGAAGAATTCTAACGTTGCTTGATGAACGATTTCGCCAAGCTCTGTTGGGACAAAACGTTTTGCATCTAGCTGTACATACCCGCGCTTTTGAATTGTATCTAAAGTAGGTGCGTATGTCGATGGACGCCCGATCCCTAGTTCCTCTAACGCTTTCACTAAACGCGCTTCCGAATAGCGTGGTGGTGGTTGCGTAAAATGTTGTTTCGGCTCAATATTGGCCGTTTTTACTTTATCCCCTATCGCCATTTCTGGTAACAGCTTTGTCGTTTCTTCAGTTTGATCGTCTGTTCCTTCAATGTATAGCTTCATAAACCCTGGAAACTTTACATGCGATCCATTCGCACGGAACTGAACGCCTTCATTTTGTAAATCAACTGTTACCGTATCTAAAACGGCCGGTGCCATTTGACTCGCAATAAAGCGTTCCCAAATTAAACGATATAGTCTTAGTTGATCTCGGCTAAGTACCGTTTTCAATTCATCTGGTGTGCGCATCACACTTGTTGGACGAATGGCTTCGTGCGCATCTTGAGCATTCGCTTGCTTTTTCCCTTGCTTCACTTCACCAACAACATAATCTTTCCCGTATTTCTGTTCGATATAACCGACTACTTCTGTTTTCGCCGTATCGGAAATACGTGTCGAATCTGTACGCATGTACGTAATTAAACCGATTGTTCCTTCTTTTTTGCCGATATCGATCCCTTCATACAGTTGTTGCGCGAGCATCATCGTCTTTTTTGCACGGAAGTTTAGTTTACGCGCTGCTTCTTGTTGTAAGGATGATGTCGTAAAGGCAGGAGCTGCATTGCGTTTACGCTCTTTTTTGACAACATTGAGTACTTCAAATTCATCGCCTTTTAACTGTGCTAATACAGCTTTCACTTGCTGTTCATTTGTCAGTTTTACCTTTTCTTCATTTGTACCATAAAACAAAGCATCGAATTGTTTTTTCCCTTTTTCAAAAAGCCCCTCAATGGACCAGTATTCTTCTGGGACAAAGTTTTTAATCTCATTTTCGCGATCAATAATTAGACGAAGTGCCACCGATTGTACTCGGCCTGCTGATAATCCCTTTTTCACCTTTTTCCACAAGATCGGACTAATATTATAACCAACAAGACGGTCTAAAATTCGACGAGCTTGTTGTGCATCAACTAAGTCCATATTAATCGCACGTGGATGCTTAAAGCTTTCTAAAATTGCATCCTTTGTAATTTCATTAAATACAACACGGCAATCGGATGTTGTATCGATATTTAAAGCGGTCGCTAAGTGCCAAGCAATCGCTTCCCCTTCTCGGTCAGGATCGGCTGCAAGATATATTTTCTTCGCTTTTTTTGCCGCTGTTTTTAATTCCTGCAATACAGGTCCTTTTCCGCGGATTGTTATATATTTAGGTTCATAATTATTTTCTGTATTAATCCCCATCTGACTACGCGGTAAATCGCGTACATGTCCGATAGATGCCTTCACTTTATATTTTTTCCCTAAATAGCGTTCAATCGTTTTCGCCTTTGCAGGTGATTCCACTATTACTAAATAATCTGCCATTCATCTTCCCCCTTATAGAGGTTACTTGTTGTTTTTTACAAATCAATTCCTGTTGCAAAATGTATAACAGATTTACATAGAATGCAACTTTTTTTCAATCTTTCATTTGAAACATTTGTAATTCCTCAATAATTTGATACCCGTTCCATATCGGAATGGCACCTTCTCTGATCAAATTATTTGTACCAGCAGATTGTAGCGATGTAATAGGTCCAGGTACTGCAAATACATCTTTTCCTTGCTCTAAAGCAAGCTCTGTTGTAATGAGTGTACCACTGCGAAGTGCTGCTTCTGTTACGACTAATGCATTCGAAAGCCCACTAATAATTCGATTGCGCATTGGGAAATGATGTTTTTTTGCTCCAACATGTGGTGGGTATTCAGTTACTAATAAATGATGTTGACTTAAATGGTTTGCAAGTTGCTCATTACTTCTCGGATAGATTGTTTCGAGGCCGTGTCCTAGTACAGCAATTGTTTTCCCACCATAATGCACCGCTGCTCGATGTGCCAATGTATCTGCACCTTTCGCAAGACCACTGACAATTACATAATGATGTTGAATAAGTGGCGGGATAATTTGTTTAAACGCTTCTGCTGAGTAAGCAGTCGCTTCCCTTGAACCAATACAAGCAATTTTGTTTTGGGCTGTAAGCAGGTTGCTATCTCCTTTGCAATATAACACTGCTGGCGGATCACTAAGTTGGAATAATTGTTTTGGGTATAAATTACTTGTATACGGAATAACTTCAATATCTTTTGATGCATAAAATTCTAGTAAATCCGTTTGACATAGAGAAACATATGTCCTTTTTAGTGTATATGCAGTTTCCTTTTTTATATTAATCATTTGAGCTAAATTTGAGACTGAAATCGTTTCCAATTCATTAAGTGTTTGAATATTACGCAATAAGTAATGTAGTTTATTTAATGTTAGCGGATATGCATAATGAAGTGCTAATAATTTGTGCAAGGTTGTCATTTTATCACTCCTTTTATAATAGAAGAAAAAATGACTGTACAAGAAAAGATGTAGCGCGAACCCCCACCCGCGCTACATCTTCATTTTAATGCGTCTTACATTTTTCGTATAGACCTTTTTCTTTGATGACTTTAATTAACGTTTCGCCAATAACAGATGGTGTTGGCGCTACCTCAATACCTGCCGCATTCATCGCTTTGATTTTTTCTGCTGCCGTACCTTTACCACCAGAAATAATCGCGCCTGCGTGTCCCATACGCTTTCCTGGAGGTGCTGTTTGACCACCGATAAAGCCTACAACTGGTTTTGTCATATTTGCTTTAATCCATTCAGCAGCTTCTTCTTCCGCTGTACCACCGATTTCACCAATCATAACAACCGCATACGTTTCAGGATCTTCATTGAATGCTTTTAATACATCGATGAAGTTTGTCCCATTTACAGGGTCTCCACCAATCCCAACTGCCGTTGTTTGACCGATACCTTCTTGTGTTAATTGGTGTACTGCCTCGTAAGTTAATGTACCAGAGCGTGATACAACCCCTACATGACCTTTTGTATGAATATAACCTGGCATAATACCGATTTTACATTCATCTGCTGTAATAACACCTGGACAGTTCGGACCGACTAAGCGTGTCTTTTTCCCTTCCATATAGCGCTTTACTTTGACCATATCAAGTACAGGAATATGCTCTGTAATACAAATTGTTAAATCAAGTTCCGCATCTACTGCTTCCATAATCGCATCTGCTGCAAAAGGAGCTGGCACATAAATTACGGATACGTTGGCACCAGTAGCTTCTACCGCTGCTTGAACCGTGTTAAATACCGGTACGCCTTCGATTTCCTGTCCACCTTTTCCAGGTGTTACACCTGCAACGACTTTTGTACCATACTCAATCATTTGCTTTGTATGGAAAAGTGCTGTATCCCCTGTAATCCCTTGTACAATTACTTTAGTATCTTTATTAATAAATACGCTCATTACTTCTCCCCGCCTTCCTTTAGCTCACAAGTCCTACGATTTTTTGAGCGCCGTCTGCCATTGAATCAGCAGCGACAATATTTAAACCGGATTCATTTAATAATTGTTTACCACGTTCTACATTCGTTCCTTCTAGACGAACAACTAACGGTACTTTAAGACCTACTTGTTTTGCTGCTGTAATAACCCCTTCAGCAATAACGTCACACTTCATAATACCGCCAAAGATATTAACGAAAATACCTTTTACGTTCGCATCTGAAAGAATAATTTTAAACGCTTCTGTTACTTTTTCTGCTGTCGCACCGCCCCCAACATCCAGGAAGTTAGCAGGGCTTCCGCCGTAGTAACTAATCGTATCCATTGTTGCCATCGCAAGACCAGCACCATTTACCATACAACCGATGTTGCCATCTAACGAAATATAACTTAAGTCATACTTAGATGCTTCAATTTCCTTTGGATCTTCCTCATCAAAGTCGCGAAGTTCCACAATATCTTTTTGACGATACAATGCATTGCTATCAAAATTAAACTTCGCATCTAACGCCATAACCTCATCATCCCCTGTTACAACTAACGGGTTAATTTCAACGATTGAGGCATCTTTATCAATAAACGCTTCATATAAGCCTAACATTAGCTTGGCAGCTTTATTTACTAATTTTGCTGGAATATTCATATTGAACGCCATACGACGCGCTTGGAATGCTGTTAGACCAATTACAGGGTCTACTACTTCCTTGAATATTTTTTCAGGATTTGTTTCTGCTACTTCTTCAATATCCATACCGCCTTCTTCTGACCCCATTAATGTTACACGAGAAGTGGCACGGTCTAATATATAACTTAAATAATATTCTTTACGAATATCTGATCCTTCCTCAATGTAAAGGCGTTTTACCTCTTTACCTTCTGGACCTGTTTGGTGTGTTACTAACACCTTTCCAAGTAATTCTTTTGCGTACGTGCGTACTTCATCAAGATTTTTCGCAATCTTAACACCGCCCGCTTTACCGCGACCCCCTGCATGAATTTGAGCTTTTACGACAGTCACGTTACTCCCCAATTCTTTCGCGACTTTCACAGCCTCATCTGGCGAGAAAGCAACTCGGCCATTTGGTACTGCTACCCCATATTTTCTCAAGATCTCTTTCCCTTGATATTCATGGATATTCATAATACATCCTCCCATCAGACAATTAAAAAAATTTTTAACAAGGTCTATTTTATACAAAGATTCTGATAATGTCTATATTAGTCTTCATGTGTATTTTTTTGGCTTTTTATGCGATTTTATCGTACTTCATTCAAAGAAAACGAAAAAAGCCGTGTAAATCAGTCTAATTTACACGACTTTTTTAAGTGTTTTATTTCACCATGTCTTCGATCTAAATGGTAAATAAAAGCAAAGACTTCCGCTACCGCTTGGTATAATTCCTCTGGGATCGATTCATTTAAATCTAACTGCCCTAGCAATTGCACAAGGTTGGGATCTTCATGAATAGGCACATCATGCAGCATCGCTTGCTCTAAAATATTTTCAGCAATTTTCCCTTTTCCTTTCGCCACTACGTTAGGTCCAGATGATTTCGTTGGATTATAAGATAACGCAATTGCCTCTTTTCGTGCATATTTCTTGTCGTTCATACGCGAATATCCACTCCGTTGTGTGATTCAGAATCTAGATTTGACATTTTTGTGACTTTTTCGACTATTCCCTTCTCAAACTGTTTAATAAACACACCCGATAAACGATACTCCTTATCCGCAAGCCCAGCTTTCAATGCTTGTTTAAGGGAGTCTGCCAGTAGATTTAATTGCGGATCATCATTAAACACGTTAATCGTCACAATACGGTTTTGCACTTGCATATCAATGACCGTCTCTTGCAAAGATTCCATGTTTAAATAAAAGAGCACACGTGCGAAATCGGCATCAATTTTTCCGTCATCTCTCATTCTCCCATTCCACTGTAATGTCGCATCCATTTGCTTGCCAAAAAAATCAAGCGGCACTTGCATGACAAGCTGGTGTTGATGACCATTTTCTCCTGAAAGCAATTGCATGCCGTTCATACGCGCCATGAACATTTCAGCAGAATCTCGCAATGCCGGGGGGATTTGCGCCTCTTGTAACAGCGCCAAAAGTTGCGGTTTCACTTGTTGAGCCAGCGCTTGCATATCATTTGCTTTATTCGCTAATGCCGCTTCATAACTAATCCCCAACCCTTTTAACACCGTTTTCATTGCTTGTTCCATCGCCTTACTATCTACTGCATTTTGTACCTGTGCCTCCGCTTGAGTAACAGCCGCTTGCACAGCAGGTTGTGTCGATTCCATACTAGCACGTACTAATGCTTGAAACATGGCATCGTGACGTGCAACTGCTGCATCAGGCTTTAAAAGGGAGAGCATTTGATCTTTCGCTGACAATCCCTGTTTATTTTGTGTGAATAAGTGAACGTCATTATTTGCTGAAAATGATTTTAACAATTGTTCTTGTAATTGACGAGCAAATATTTCGATTGCCTGCTTCGTTTGCGGTAGTTGTGTAAAGCGGTCCATGAATTGCTGAAGTTGCCCTTTTTGCTCAGTCGTTAATAGCGTTTCATTTTGAACAAATGTCCGCACATTTTGTAGCATTTGTGCGCTTTCTTCCTGCTTTGCCATCATCACTTGTTGAATAAGCTGCCCGGCTTGTACAGGTTGGGTCGAGAGTGGTTGCGACTGCCCTTGTTGCGATTGCCAGTTTGCTAATGTTGCATTTTGTGGTAAGATGCCGGCTTCTTTTAACATATTCAATGCTTGCAGGCGGTTCGTCATTGATACGGTATTGTCGGTTAACGTTTGAACAGCGCGCGCCAAGAGCACGCCCCCCGTTTCGGCATCCAATGGTTTTGCAATAGTTTGCAATTGTGTGATTAAGTTGTTTTTTAATTGCTCGTTTATATTATTCGCGTTCGCTAGTTGATTCATAAAATTTTGTAGCGTTGCACTCATACCGTCTAATTTCGCCCCTTGTACGAGCGATTGAAATACTTGCGTTGTGAAGGGCATCTTTAGCTCAACCATGCGCTGGATTGCCACTAGTGCATCTTGTTTTGTGACGCCCTCAGGTAAAGTTTTTATCCAACTTTCAGCTGCGAGTAACTGCTCACGTGAAATCGGCATTTGCTCTTTCATAAAATGACTCATTACTTGCTGCAACTCTTTCGTTGGTGGCAGATTCATATTTTGAAGCAGTTGATTCATTTGCTGCTGTGGTGTCATCGCCTGTGTCATCGGTCCGGTTACCACTTTTAGTTCCGTTTGTGCGCCAGTACTGGATACTTGAAAAAAGTGCGAATCGCCAACTTTTAAAGGCGTTTCAAGTGTTGCCACTAATTTTTGTTGACCTACTTGTACTTCTGCGGTTTGGTCAGGATATAACTTATTGATCGTGCCATGAAAAATTTGTCCTTCACGTAATACTAAAGGCTTATTTGCCTGCATCGTTTGCGGTTGTGATTGAACTGGATTGAATGACGTAAATGTCAAAATCCTCACCTCTTTATCATCGATTTAATCGGTTCAAAACTTTTACGGTGATGCTCGGTTGGTCCAAATTGCTCAAGCGCCGCTAAATGTTGTTTTGTACCATACCCTGCATGTTGATTAAAACCGTATTGCGGAAATTGAACATGTAGTTGTTCCATGTATTGATCACGTGCTGTTTTCGCTAAAATAGAAGCCGCCGCAATAGCTAAGCTTTTGGCATCTCCTTTAATCACAGCATGCTGCGGAATATCAATCGGCAATGTCATCGCATCCGCTAATACGACATCTGGTGTAACAGCAAGCCCTTTCACACTTTCAACCATCGACTGCTTCGTTGCCTCATATATATTTAATGTATCAATCATTTCAGCTGATTGAAAATGAATACAATAGCTAATTGCGTGCTCTTTAATACGGGCTACGTAATTTTCACGCATTTCTTTTGATAGTTGCTTCGAGTCATTGATACCAACGAGTGCTTTACAATGATTAGGTAGCACTACAGCAGCTGTCACAACAGGTCCTGCAAGTGGCCCACGTCCGGCCTCATCTACCCCCGCAATACATGCTTCTGGATAGGGCAAAAATGATGCATCAAACGCACACTTCTCACGATGAGCATCTAATACGGCCTGTTTTTTGGCCATGCGCTTTTCAAATTGTAGCCATGCTTTTTGTACGCTTGCTCGCTCATCCTGTTGCAATTCCTTCATCCATGGTTGTAATTGTTCTGCCTGTTTTAAAGCAGCTGTAATTTCTTTAATCGTCCGCATTGCCAATCTCCTTGCTCGTTCTATATTATATATCGGTTTATTTTTATGTTTGTAAAAGAAAAGAGTGTCTGGAAAGTTTTCACTTTCTGGACACTCCCCTTGATTATTGCTCTAATAACTCTTTTTCCATTTGCTCATCGACAAAATCAAACGTTAATTTCCCTAAATGCAGGGAACGAATATCACGAACGATTAACTCTGATACTTGATCATAATCGATTTCTCCACCTTGTCCAAATACGCGACGAAGCTTACCGATATGATCAAATGTCTGTACTAAGTCCTCGTGCACAAACTGTAATTGATAACGTTCTTCCATACGTTGTGGGTAATGTGTTGCAAGAAAGCGAAGACCGTACACTGCTAAATCTTCCATATTCATAATTTGATCTTTAATAGCACCTGTTAACGCTAATTTATAACCCACTTCTTGATCCTCAAATTTAGGCCAAAGAATACCGGGTGTATCAAGTAGTTCTAATTCTTTTCCTACTTTAATCCACTGTTGTGCTTTTGTCACACCTGGTGTATTTCCTGTTTTCGCAATATTTTTTTTCGCTAAACGGTTAATGAGCGTCGATTTGCCAACATTCGGGATACCAACGATCATCGCACGAATGGCACGCGGCTTCATCCCTTTTGCTTTCATCCGCGCCCATTTTTCCGCTAGTATGTCTTGCGCTACCTTTGTTACCGTCTGCAAACCTTTTCCTTCTAGTGAATTGATTGCGACTGCTTTATGACCACGTTCCTCAAAATACGCAATCCATTTACGCGTCTCTGCCTCGTCCGCCATATCTTGCTTGTTTAAAATCAGGAGGCGTGGCTTTTGATTGATGACTTGGTCAATCATAGGATTACGCGAGGAAAGCGGAAGGCGTGCATCAACTAGCTCAAAAATAATATCGACTAATTTTAGTTTCTCTGATACTTCACGGCGTGCTTTTGCCATATGCCCCGGGAACCATTGAATTGTCATCTGAAACATCCTTTCTCAAACAGATCCCTACTCCGCTAACATTAAAGAGAGGGACTTGTCACTATCCAATAATGAAAAGAGGAGATATCGCATCCCCTCTCGTACATTATTTTACAATTTTAATATCACTTATTGGCCAAAAGATTAAATTGGTATTGCCAATCATTTCATCAATACTTACAATCCCAATATGGCGACTATCTTTACTAAAGCGGCGATTATCTCCCATCACAAACACATAACCTTCCGGAATAACATCTAAATTCGGCTCAATGTCCTGTAATGTAAAATCACCTGTTAAATTGCCTTCTGTGATTTCTGCTTTATATTGATTTAAATACGGCTCATCAATTGGCTCACCATTAATGTATAACTGATCATCGATATATTCTACGTGATCGCCCGGTAAACCAATGACACGTTTAATATAGTCTTTCCCTTCCGGTGCATGAAACACGACGATATCAAAACGATCTGGATTTCCGATTTTATAGCCAACTTTATTTACAATCATTCGATCGCCATCTTCAAGGGTTGGCATCATGGAATCTCCATCTACCACAATTGGTGTAAATAAAAAATAACGAATGAATGCCGCTATTGCAAAGGCAATAAGTAATGCTTTGATCCATTCCCATAACTCATTTTTTTCTTTCTCCACTTTTTCCACACAAATGTCCCCCTCGTCTATCCACCTATATTGTAAAGGAAATATGTATTTGAAGCAAAAAAATTGTCTATTGCATGCCTTTCCCTATTGCTAAATCCCTATAAAAACCTACCTGCAAATATCCATAAATACTACTAATTTTATATTCGCCAAAAGAAATGGAGCCTGTATATCACAAGCTCCATTCTCAAAAAATTATTAGCGAATTTCTTTAATACGTGCAGCTTTACCACGTAGGTTACGTAAGTAGTAAAGTTTAGCGCGACGTACTTTACCGCGACGAGTAACTTCTAATTTAGCGATTTTTGGCGTGTGTACAGGGAATGTACGCTCAACACCAACACCGTAAGAAATTTTACGCACAGTGAAAGTTTCACTGATGCCGCCACCGCGACGTTTGATTACTACGCCTTCGAATAACTGGATACGCTCACGAGTACCCTCAACAACTTTAACGTGTACCTTTACAGTGTCACCAGGACGGAATGAAGGTAAATCAGTACGAAGTTGTTCTTTAGTGATTTCTGTGATAATGTTAGACATTTCGTTTCTCTCCTTAGACAGATGCTCTTGCACGCTCATAGTTGGCCACAGCGGAACACCGTAATTCAGTGCATTTTGCACAAATTGAAGTTTATCACACTGTATCATGAGTGTCAAGTAGTTTTGCTTACATTTTGTCTTGCTGTAATTTCTCTAAAACCTTCAGTTGCTTCGGCGTTAATTGTAACGCCTCTAATAAATCCGGACGACGCTCAAGCGTACGTTTTAACGATTGCTCTTGGCGCCATTCTTCGATTTTTGCATGGTTACCACTCGTTAATACATCTGGCACCTTCATGCCACGGAAATCCGCAGGACGTGTATAATGCGGATGCTCTAGTAAACCCGTCGAGAACGAATCTTGAATATGCGAATCTGCCTGACCTAATACGCCCGGCAATAAGCGTACGACCGCGTCAATCACCGTCATCGCAGGTAATTCTCCACCTGTTAAGACAAAATCGCCAATCGAAATCTCATCCGTCACAAGGTGCTGGCGAATGCGCTCGTCATAGCCTTCGTAATGTCCACATAGGAACACTAAGTCTTCCTCTTGCGCGAGCTCCTCGGCCTTCTTCTGCGTAAAGCGCTCTCCTTGTGGACACATTAAAATAACACGCGGTGTGCGCCCTTCCGTAATCGTCTCAACCGCATTAAACATCGGTTCGGGCTTTAATACCATCCCTGCACCACCACCGTACGGGTAATCGTCCACTTGCTTATGCTTATTGCCACTAAACTCACGAATATCCGTTACCGCTAAGTCAACTGCCCCTTTTTCCTGCGCCTTCTTTAAAATGGATGCACCGAAAACGCCTTCAAACATTTCCGGAAATAAGCTTAATACGTGAATTTTCATCATTATAGTAAGCCTTCCATTACATGAATAATGATTTTTTTCTCTTCTACATCAATCTCTTTTACAACATCTTCAATATACGGGATGTAATGCTTTTTGCCGCCTTTTGCTTTAATCTCCCATACATCATTAGCACCTGTTTGTAAAATATCTGTGACAACACCGATGAGTTCGCCCTCTTCTGAGTACACTTCGCAGTCCATAATTTCAAAATGATAATATTCATTTTCTGCTAGCTCATCTTCTTCTAGTTGGTCCATCGTCACTTTTAAAAGCCCTTCTTTAAAAGGCTCCACTAAATTAATGTTATTGAAGCCTTCAAACGTTAATAAAATAAAGTTTTTATGACGACGTGCACTTGCTACCGTTACCCAAATGGGACGCTTTTCATCCTTTTTAAAGACCGCTAGTTTACTACCTGGTGCAAATCGTACTTCCTCAAAATCGGTTGAAGATAATACACGCACTTCACCGCGAATGCCATGCGTATTTACAATACGTCCTACGTTAAACCATTCCATCATATCACCTCTTGTATAGAAAAAGAGAAGAAAGCATACGCGCCTCCTCCTCTTTTTATTGTGCGGATATTCGCTTCGGAATATCCTTTTTTTAATCCAATATATCGACGTAAGTCTTTTTCTTATGGTATCCGCTCGATGCTGAGTAAACAATTGTGCGAATCGCTTTTGCGACACGACCTTGCTTGCCTATGACTTTCCCTCGATCCTCTGGATGAACAAAAAGCTTATAAACAATTCGATTATCATTTTCGTCCGTCTCAATACGAACATCATCGGGATAATCGACTAACGGTTTCACGATTGCTTCAATCAGCTGTTGCATACAGATACCTCCGATTATTTACTGAATTTTTGGTTATGGAATTTCTCCATGATACCTTGTTCTGAGAACAGGTTACGAACAGTATCAGATGGTTTTGCACCATCAGCTAACCATTTAAGAGCTTTCTCTTCATCGATTTGTACTGTAGCAGGAACTGTAAGTGGGTTGTAAGTACCTACTGTTTCGATTTGACGACCGTCACGTGGTGAACGAGCATCAGCTACTACGATACGATAGAAAGGAGATTTTTTAGCTCCCATACGTTTTAAGCGAATTTTAACTGCCATTTATAAGCACCTCCGAATAAGTTTCACACAAGATATTATATTAGCAATGTCTCTTGAGTTTGTAAAGTGTTTTTTCTTAACACCTAAATTTTTATTTAAACAATGAATCAAAACCAGGTAATTTCATCTTTTTCTTGCCTTTGCCTTGTGCCATACCTGTCATTTGTTTCATCATTTTTTTCATTTCTTCAAACTGCTTTAATAAGCGGTTTACTTCTTGAATCGTCGTACCTGAACCATTTGCAATACGCTTTTTACGACTTGCATTAATCAAATCAGGATTTGTTTTTTCAGCAGGCGTCATCGAGTAAATAATGGCCTCAATGCGCCCCATTTGCTTTTCATCTACTTTAACATTATCTAAACCTTTAATTTTGTTTGCGCCCGGGAGCATTTTTAACAACTCATCTAAAGGTCCCATCTTTTTCACAGCTTGTAGTTGCTCGACAAAGTCATCAAACGTAAATGTTTGTGTCATGAACTTTTCTTCTAGCTCTTTCGCTTTGTCCATGTCCACTTGCGCTTGTGCTTTTTCGATTAATGAAAGCACATCACCCATCCCAAGAATACGAGAGGCCATACGTTCTGGGTGGAACGGCTCCAGCGCGTCCATTTTCTCTCCCATACCGACGAATTTAATTGGCTTCTCCGTTACCGAACGGATCGATAATGCAGCACCACCACGTGTATCACCGTCAAGTTTCGTCAACACAACGCCCGTAATACCGACTGCCTCATTGAAGCTTTGTGCTACATTTACCGCATCTTGACCTGTCATCGCATCGACAACAAGGAATACTTCGTCGGGCTCTTTTAATGCACGAATATCTTTTAACTCTTGCATGAGTGCCTCATCAATGTGTAAACGACCTGCTGTATCGATGATAACTACATCGTGATGTTCTTCCTTTGCATGCTCAATGGCTTGACGTGCAATTTCGACTGGCGAAATATCTGTTCCAAGAGCAAATACAGGAATAGAAAGCTGCTTCCCAAGTGTTTGAAGCTGGTTTACAGCCGCTGGACGATATACGTCAGCAGCTACTAACAGCGGCTTTTTATTGTATTTTCTACGTAATACGTTCGCTAGCTTCCCTGTTGTTGTCGTTTTACCAGCACCTTGTAAGCCGACCATCATAATGACTGTCGGTGGTCGATTATTAAATTTAATCGGGCTTTGTTCTCCACCCATTAAGGCTGTCAGCTCATCTTGTACGATTTTAATGACTTGTTGACCTGGTGTTAACGATTTCATCACATCGATACCAACTGCACGTTCACTTACTTTTTTGACGAATTCTTTTACGACTTTTAAGTTAACATCGGCCTCAATTAAAGCAAACCGTACTTCACGCATCATTTCTTTTACGTCTTGTTCAGTTACTTTCCCTTTACCTTTAATTTTTTGAATGGTTCCTTGGAGTCGCTCTGCTAAACCTTCAAATGCCAAATTGTTCGCCTCCTAATCCGATTCCTTCAGTTGTTCAATTAACGCAAGACGCGCTTCTAACGTCGCATCATCGTCTTGAACGGCTACCGTCAGCTGCTGTAACATACGCTGGCGTTGCTGAAATTTTTCTAATAAGCGTAATTTATCTTCATATTCCTCAAGCATAGCTTCTGTACGGCGAATATTATCATACACCGCTTGGCGAGATATTTCATACGATTCCGCAATTTCACCGAGTGAATGATCATCTAAGTAATAAAGCTCCATATAACTGCGCTGCTTTTCTGTTAATAACGCTTGATAAAAGTCGAAGAGAAAGTTCATGCGTGTTGTCTTTTCAAGTAGCATTTTCATCTCTCCATTCATATTTATTCTACTGTATCATATAGCTTTTCAAGGGGAAGTGTCAAGGGAATTTACTTGCAGATTATAGTAGAATTTTTGCAAATTGATTTTGTGGCTACACACTTGGTTTATACTCGTAATGAGCAAAAATACCAGGTAAATAGTAAAAGATATTACATAAAAGCGTAATCGTAGCCTCCGCGCTTTGCCACAGCCTACACAGGAGCTAAAACAGGCGTGGCCTGTTTGAATCTCCTGTTCCTGCTCCTGACGCTCCGCTTTCGTCGCAAAGAAAATCTTGGCTCCTGTGGCTATGGCGCGCTACGGCAAAAGTGAATACTTCTCGATATGCTAGAAAAACATTCCTCTTCTCTAAAAGAAATCAATTTCTTTCTATTTGCAAGTATAATTGCACAGCCTCTATCGTAATAAAGTAAGAATCTTTCTTTATTTTTAGCAGCTGATTATTGTATTCCACCAAGTGTATTGATTAACAAGATATTTCCTTTATAGAAGCATTTTTTTAGAAAAACGTGATCAAAAATGACTTGCCCGTTGATTGAAGCGGAATCGGCGAGACTCCTACGGGAAAAGCATGAGCTGAAGACCCCGCAGGAGCGAGGTACGAGCGACGAGGAGGCTGAAGCCATGCCCGTGGAAAGCGAGCCGAATGGAGCGGAAATCAACGTTTAACACAATGGTAATATATGTTTCAGCATTTGTTCATTAATAGTAGTAAATGAAAAAAGTGACCCAGAATTATTTCTGAGCCACTTTTGATTAGTCTTCTATTTTTTCTAGTTCTTTTTCTAAGCCTTCTGCAAATAAACCGTATACATAGCGTTCTGCATCAAATGGTTGTAGGTCGTCCATTTTCTCCCCGAGACCGACAAATTTCACCGGAATGTGTAATTTATTACGAATCGCAAGAACGATACCACCTTTTGCTGTGCCGTCTAGCTTCGTTAAGACAATACCGGTTACGTTCGTTGCCTCTTTGAACATTTGCGCCTGTACTAATGCATTTTGACCTGTTGTAGCATCAAGTGCTAATAATACTTCGTGTGGTGCATTTGGTACTTCACGTGAAATGACACGGTGTACTTTTTCAAGCTCGTTCATTAGGTTGACTTTATTTTGTAATCGTCCTGCTGTATCACAAATTAACACATCCGCATTGCGATTTTTCGCCGCGCGAATCGCATCGTACATGACCGCTGCCGGATCTGACCCTTCTGATTGCTTAATCACTTCACACCCTACTCGGTCGCCCCATACTTGAAGCTGATCGATTGCACCTGCACGGAATGTATCACCTGCTGCTAGCATAACTGTTTTACCTTCTGATTTTAGGCGGTGTGCGAGCTTACCAATGGTTGTCGTTTTACCAACACCATTCACCCCAACGAATAAAATAACCGTGAGTTCCCCGTTTGGTTGTACATTTAATTCAGTTAAATTTTCTTCGCCCGCCTCATAAATTTCCACAAGCTTTTCTGAAATAATCGTTTGAATGCCTTCTGTATCTTTAATATTTTTACGTTGTACTTCAAAACGCAACTTGTCCATTAACTCCATGACCGTTTCAAAGCCAACGTCCGCTTGTAACAATACGTCTTCCAGTTCCTCGAAGAAGTCTTCATCCACTTTGCGGTAACGCGCCACAAGATCGTTTACTTTTGATGTAAATGAGTCACGTGTTTTCGCTAAACCGGCTTTAAACTTTTGTGTAATAGACCAAGCGGAAGGTTTTTTCTGTTCTTCAGTTACTTCTGCAACCGGTTCCGCTACTTGCGACAGCTCTTCTACTTCTACTTCTACTTCTACTTCTACAGTTGGCTGCTCCACCTCTTCAACTATTACAGGCTCTTCTACTTTCGTATCCTCCTGTAGTATTGTTTCTTCTACATCGGCTAAATCATCCTGCTTAGCTTCTTCCTGCTCAGCAAGTTCATCTTTTACCTTTTCTTCTTCTGATGAACCGATTAACTTTTCTTTTAAACGTTTAAAAAAGCTCATTCCCTACACTCCTTCACCTACTGGCACTTCTTCCTCTTCAAGTTTCACCGAAACAAGCTTCGATACACCTGATTCTTGCATTGTAATGCCATATAAAACATCTGCACCTTCCATCGTCCCTTTACGATGTGTAATGACGATGAATTGTGTTTCTTTACTAAATTTCTTTAAATATTGACTATACCGAATGACATTGGATTCATCCAGTGCTGCCTCTACTTCGTCTAAAATACAGAACGGTACTGGACGTGTATTTAAAATCGCAAATAATAAGGCGATTGCTGTTAAAGCGCGTTCTCCCCCTGATAGTAAACTCAAACTTTGCAATTTCTTCCCAGGTGGTTGCGCAACAATCTCAATGCCCGTTTCTAGTAAATTGTCAGGGTCAACTAAGACTAAATCTGCCTGACCGCCTCCAAATAATTCACGGAACACCGCTTTAAATTGTGCTTTTACATTTGTAAATGTTTCATTAAAGCGAGCAGTCATTTCTGCATCCATTTCTTTAATGGCTTCATGCAGCGTTTCTTTCGCTGCTAATAAATCACTGCGTTGCTCAGATAAAAAGGCATGCCGCTCCTGCACACGTTCAAATTCATCGATTGCGGTTAAGTTAACAGGGCCTAACTCCTCAATCGATTGCTTTAGTAATTTGACTTTTCGGCGGACTTGCGCGACATCATCAATTGCTTCTGCCAGTACCTTCGCCGCCTCAAAATCAAGTTCATAGTTTTCTTTGAGCTGCGCGCTGAAGTTCCCTTGCTCATATTGTAGTCGACTTCGTTTAATCGATAACGTATTAATCGCTTCCATAAAGCTTTTATGGATACGTTGCTTCTCTTTTAAATCTTCTTCGATAACAGAAAGCTTGCGTTGTAATTCGTCCTTTTGTTCTTTCTTTTCCGTAATCATTGTAAGTAACGATTCACGTTTTGCTCCCCAATCGATGATTGCTTGCTCAATTTCCTCCATTGTAGGACCATTGGCGTCAGCATCTGAATGGAACCACTCGATTTCCTGGGAAATCTTTTCGATTGTTTCATTTGTTTTGGCCATTTGCAGATCCATATCCGCGATTGCAATCTGAACTTGTGAAAGCTGTTCTTGTGCTACGGCAAGTTGCGAGCGCTTTTCTCCTATTTCATCACGGAGTACATCCTTTTGCGTATCACCTTGCGCTTTTGCCAATGTTAATTGCTCTACTAATTCATTAATTTCAGTAAGCTCTGTTGCTAATTCAGCAAGACGTACCTCTGCTTGTGCTTTTTGTTCAGCAAGCGTTTGCCCACGTGTGACCATAGACGTTTGCTCACTTGTAGCAAGTGTAACACTCGTAGTTAAGTTCTTTTCTTGCATATCTAGCTCAAATAAAGTTGTGTTATGCTTCTGTTCCTGTGCCCGTAACTCTTCTACAAGTAAACGTACTTCTTCTAAATCTTGGCGTAAATTTGCTACCTTTTCTTTTTCAACAGTTACTGTACGCTCAGCCAATTGAATGGAATGCTCCATTTCAGCAATTTTTGCGGATAATGTATCAAGCTCCGCCTTCCGTGTAAATAAGGATGTTTGCTGTTTGACTGATCCACCCGTTAATGAACCACCTGCATTTACAATATCACCATCAAGTGTCACGACACGATACTTAAAGCCAAGTAATCGCGCCATTTGGCTAGCACCTTCTAAATGTGAAGCAACCAGTACATTCCCAAGTAAATTTTCAACAATCGAACGATTCGATTCATCAAAAGTCACAAGATTATACGCCATATTGACAAAGGCTGGATGACTGGATACAGCAGAAATGTGTGCATCGCTTAGGCGGCGTGATTTCATAACGTTTTTCGGTAAAAAAGTAGCTCGCCCTGCACGTTTTTGTTTTAACCAATTAATTGCTTGCTGTGCATATTGTTCGTTTTGCGTCACAATATGTTGACTCGCTGCGCCCAGTGCTGTTTCAATGGCTTGCGAATATTGTCCTGTGACTTGAACAAGTTCCGCCACAGCACCTTCAATCCCTAACAGCTCTCCTCTATCTCGTGCTAGCAGTACTTCTTTTACACCTTGGAAGAAGCCCGAGAAATCCGCTTCCAATTCTTCTAGTGTTTCACGACGCGCTTTTAACTGTTGCTGATGCTGATACGCTTTATACAGTAAATCTTGCTTCTCATCCAGTTGAACTGTTAGCTGCTGTAACGAACCTTGCATCTCTTCATGTAACGCAAGCTTGTCTTTTAACTGTTGTTGAAGATTCACTAATCGCTCAGCAATTACTTCTTTTTCAGCCATGACACGTGTTAACTCTTTTTGCATTTCCACTGAGCGATCCGTCATACGTTCAGCTGTTTCTTGTTGTTGTTGTAATTGCTGATTGATATGCTTTAATTCATTTTTAATCGTGGCTTCTTCATTTAATAAATCGATATATTGATGTTTATATACGTCGATTTCCTCTTCGATTTCAGAAGCTGACCGTGTTAATGCCTGCTCTAACTGTTTAATTGCTTGGCGGAGTGACCCAACCTCTTTTTGTTTTTCTGCAAATAGCACCATTTTCTCTGATTTGTTTAATGCTTGCTTCTTTGCTTCCTGCTGTGATACGACGAGCTGCGCTTCTAATTGTTTCAAGTGCTTTTCCGCATTCGAACGCTTTTCATGCATAAGCGCTTTTCGTCCATCCCAACGTTCCACCTCAGCCGTTGCTTCTACTAAATTTTCTTGGGACGTATCTAAATGACTGTCAAGCGTTTTTAACTCTGCTCGTACTTGGCGCAAACTTTTTTCAAGCATTGTCATTTCACCCGCATGTAGTAGTTCATTTGCTTCAAGGTCAGCCAATTCATCTTGTAACGCTTTTAATTGTGCTTCACATGCCGTTAAGTCGTGGACAATAAGCGAAATATCAAAATCTTTCAGCTCTGACTTCATACGGACATAATCTTTAGCAGCAGAAGCTTGGATTTGAAGCGGCTCTAAACGATTATCGAGTTCATGTAAAATATCTAAGACACGATGTAAATTTTCTTCTGTTTCAGTAAGCTTGAGCTCGGCTTTTTTCTTGCGTTGTTTATATTTTAAAACACCTGCTGCTTCTTCAAAAATAAGGCGTCGATCATCCGGACGGCTATTTAAAATAGAGTCTACACGGCCTTGGGAAATAATTGAAAACGCCTCTTTGCCCAGTCCTGAATCCATAAACAAGTCCGTAATATCCTTCAGGCGACAATGTTGATTGTTGAGTAGATACTCACTATCACCTGAACGATACACACGTCTTGTCACACTAATTTCCGTGTAAGGTATCGGGATTCGTTCATCTGTATTATCTAAAATTAGCGCTACTTCCGCAAAATTGAGTGGTTTGCGAGACTCACTGCCAGCAAAAATAACATCTTCCATTTTTGAACCACGCAATGATTTTGCCGATTGTTCACCTAAAACCCAACGAATTGCATCTGTTACATTACTTTTCCCACTACCATTCGGACCTACAACAGCCGTAACACCGGGGACGAAATCAATACCAATACGCTCCGCAAAAGATTTGAAGCCAACTACTTCAAGTCGTTTTAAGAACATGTTACTCCTCCTTTTGTGCCTGCTGTCTTAGCCTTTGCATCGCACTTTGCGCCGCTTGTTGCTCAGCCTCTTTCTTAGACTTCCCTCGCCCAATACCGAGCTCTTCATCATTTAATAGCACACGCGAGACAAATGTCCGATTATGTGCTGGACCTTTTTCATCGACAATCTCATAATGTAATAGCCCATTATTCGATTGTTGTACCATTTCCTGTAGTTGGCTTTTGAAATCCATCACATGCGAAAAAGCACCGTTTTCTACTTTCGGGAACACAATTTTCTCTAGGAATGCGACGACCGTTTCAAGCCCTTGATCTAAATAAAGTGCACCGACAAATGATTCAAATACGTCTGCTAGTAATGCTGGGCGCTCTCGACCACCTGTCAGTTCTTCACCTTTTCCAAGTAATACATATTGTCCAAATTTTAATTCATTTGCAAAAATAACTAATGACGGCTCGCAAACAATAGACGCACGTAGCTTTGTTAGCTCACCCTCACTCATTTGTGGATATTTTTCGAATAAAAATTTCGACACCGATAGCTCTAATACAGCATCTCCTAGAAACTCAAGTCGTTCATTGTCCGTAAATAGCTTGCGACGATGTTCATTCACATAGGATGAATGTGTAAATGCTTGATATAATAAGTTTTTGTTGCTAAATACTACGTTCAACTCTTGCTGCAACTGTTCAAAATGAGTGCGAACTTTTTCTGGCAATATACCAGCTTTCTGATGATTCCCTTTTTTTCTTATCGTCATGGACAAATCTGCCTTCCTACTCAGTTTCTATCGTTTAGTTTACATCGTTAAAACCTTTTGCGCAAAGGGATTCTCATAAAATGCGCTGTTTATCCTTGGTTTTTTGCACATTCACGAAAATTATGAGTAAAAAGAGACACATAAACACGATTTCCCGCATTTATGTGTCTCTTTATAATTAGTTCTGTTTGTTTTCGATGTAAGTGATTGCATCCCCAACTGTTGCGATTTTTTCTGCATCTTCATCAGAAATTTCCATATCGAACTCATCTTCAAGTTCCATAACAAGCTCTACAACATCTAATGAGTCTGCACCTAAATCTTCACGGAATGAAGCTTCTGGTTTTACTTCGCTTTCATCAACACCTAAACGGTCGATAATTACTTTCGTTACACGCTCTATTACTGTAGCCAAATCAGTCACCTCCCCTCAATGAATCGGTTGTTACATCACTAGGCCGCCATCAATATGTAATGTCTGCCCTGTAATATAATTCGCATTTTCGGATGCAAAAAATACAACCGCTTTTGCAATATCTTCTGGTTGTCCTAATTTCGCTAACGGAATTTGCTTTAACATTGATTCCTTTAACTCTTCTGGTAAACTATCTGTCATTTCTGTTGTAATAAAGCCCGGTGCAATAGCATTCACTAAAATGTTGCGACTTGCTAACTCTTGTGCACATGTTTTTGTTAAACCGATGACACCTGCTTTCGCCGCCACGTAATTCGCTTGCCCTGGGTTACCTGCGACACCAACAATGGATGAAATGTTAATAATGCGACCTGCACGTTGTTTCATCATTTGACGTGTGACAGCCTTTGTACAAAGGAATACACCTTTCAAATTCGTATCAATAACGTCATCCCATTCTTGTTCTTTCATACGCATTAGTAAATTATCACGTGTAATGCCTGCATTGTTTACTAAAATATCAAGTGAACCAAACGTTTCTACCGCCTGTTTCATCATAGCCTCTACCGCATCGCTATCTGCTACATTTGCTTGTACAGCCATTGCTTTTACACCAAGCGCTTCTACTTCTGAAACAACCGCTTTCGCTTTTTCTTCACTACCGCTAAAATTCACAACAACGTTTGCGCCTTGTTTCGCAAGCTCGATACAAATCGCGCGACCAATACCACGCGAACCACCTGTTACCACTGCCGTTTTACCTGTTAAACTCATTGTGTGTTCCACCCTTTCGACGCTTCAATCACTTGTGCCATTGTTGCTTCATCATAGACACCGTATACTGTTGCGCCTCGGTCAATTTTTTTCACAAGCCCTGATAGTACTTTTCCTGGACCACATTCAATAAATACGGTTACACCTAAATCCATTAATGTGCGTACATTTTGCTCCCATTGTACAGGACTTGATACTTGATCAATCATTTCCTGTTTAATCGCCTGTACATCTTCAAGCAGCGTCGATGTAACATTACTTACAACAGGGATAGAAGGCACTTTAAAATCGACTTGCTCAATGGCATCAGCCAATTTTTCCGCTGCTGGTTGCATCAATGTACTATGGAACGGTCCACTAACCGTTAGCGGAATTGCTCGTTTGGCGCCACGTTCTTTCGCTAGCGCACAAGCTTGTTCAATCCCTGCTTTCGTACCAGAAATAACGATTTGCCCCGGACAATTCAAATTAGCAAGTTGTGCGACTTCGCCTGTTGCACTTACATCTTCACAAACTTGTTGTAATTCAGTCGATTCCATCCCTAAAATAGCAGCCATTGCCCCCTCACCCGCAGGCACTGCTTCGTCCATATATAAGCCACGTTTATGAACAACTTGTACGGCCTCTTCAAACGTCAATACATTTGACGCAACAAATGCACTATATTCTCCTAAAGAATGACCGGCTGTATAATCCGGTTTAATCCCAGCATCCATTAATTGACGAGCAATCATGACACCCGTTGTTAGTAATGCCGGCTGCGCGTTATACGTTAAAGTAAGCTCCTCTTGCGGCCCTTCAAACATCAATTTTGATAATGAAAAACCAAGTACAGCATCTGCTTGAGTATAAAACGCCTTACTATTTTCATTTACTGCGACAAGCTCTGCCCCCATACCTACTTGTTGTGAGCCTTGTCCCGGAAAAATAAAAGCTATTTTTGTCATGTTTAATTCCCCTTTGCCAAATGTGATTACTCTACCGTAATCGTTGCTTGAATTGTCGCACATACATCATGTTCAACCATTGTACGCGCTTGTTTAATGGCACTGTAAATCGCCCTCGCATTGGATGAACCATGCGCTTTAATAACTGGTGCTTTTAGACCGAACAACGCAGCCCCACCGTATTCTGTATAATCCATCTTTGTCTTTAAATCTTTTAAGCCATTTTTAGCTAACACAGCGCCAATTTTTGCTTTTGTTGAAGAAGTAAATGCGCCTTTTAACATCGCAAATAGTGTACCTGCTGTACCTTCGATTGTCTTTAACACCATATTTCCTGTAAAGCCATCTGTTACAACAACATCCGCTACGCCATTTAATAGCTCACGCGCCTCCACGTTGCCTTCAAAATTCATATTCGCTTCTTTCAGTAAATCAAAGGTTGCTTTTGTCAGCTCATTACCCTTTTTTTCTTCAGTACCAATATTTAATAAACCCACGCGAGGCGCATGATAACCGCGGACTTTTTTCGCGTAAATATCACCCATAATGGCATATTGTAACAAATTCTCTGGCTTAGCATCCGCATTTGCCCCAAGGTCTAGCATAAGGAAGCCTTTGCCATCAATTGTCGGTAATGTTGTCGCAAGTGCTGGGCGTCCTACTCCCTCAATTCTTCCTACTTTAAACAATCCGCCTGCCATCAATGCACCCGTATTACCTGCCGAAAGACAAGCATCCGCTGTTCCGTCTGCTACTGCTTCGAGCATGCGTGCCATAGACGAATCTTTTTTCCGACGAACGGCGCGTGCTGGATCATCGTCTGCTTCTACCACTTCTTCACAGTGAATAACTGTTAAGCGCGGATGTTCCTTTAAATAAGGTGTCATCGCCTCTTGACGACCGTACAATAAAATTTCGATATCTGTAAAATCCTCGAGTGCTTGCATAACACCTTCTATAATTGCTTGTGGAGCATTATCGCCACCCATACCATCTACTGCTAATTTCATGTTTCGTTTCCACCTTTCGTGCGATACATCTCAAATTCTCCTATGAACACAACTTCATTATTGACTGTCGACGTGACATCAACAATTGTTCGATTTTTCTCTGATTGTTGCGTGCGCACGACCGCTTTCGTTATGACTCTGTCACCTGCTTTGACAGGCTTAACGAAAGCAACGTTGGATTTTACTGTTAACGCTAATTCATCGTTAATAACAGCTACTGCTAGAGAGTTTGCTTGCGCAAATAAATGATGCCCTCGTGCAATACCATTTCGTTGAAACACATGCTCCTCTCCTACATCAAAAATAGAAAAAGCACGTTTATCTAATTCAATATCAATAATTTCTCCAATTACTTCGTCTAATGGGAGCGATTTAATTTCATTTTCATAATTTCTTGCTGCTACGTCTTTAATACGTTCACGCAATTCAGGAATAGACAATTCCATGCGGTCCAATCGAATCGTTTGAACACTTACACCAAATTGCTGTGCTAACTGTTCATCAGTGACGAATGGATTATCTGCAATTGTTTCTGTTAGCAATTGTTGGCGTTCTTTTTTTGTACGTTTCATAACCTTCGTCACCTTCTTATTAAGTATTAGCACTTGGTACTAACACCAATATACATAAAGTGAAAAAAGAACGCAACAACTTTTTGTTATTGCGCCCGTAAAAAAGTATAATTTGCATACGATTGAAAGATTATTCACTAAAAAGAGATTTTTACCAAAATATGTACTTGACCGCACATTCCGTTACGGGGGGACGCTTTCCGCGGGCTTGGCTTCAATCTCCTCGTCACTACGTTCCTGCGGGGCTTTCCGCTCAAGCTTATCCCGCAGGAGTCGCCGCCCTTCACTCCATGTGCTTTTACAACAATTCTTCTGTTATCAAGAATAGATTTTAGTATCGAATCTTAGAGGTCTTATCCAATCATCCTTCATAACTGATTTGCCATTCAATACCGAAGCGGTCGGTTACACTACCGTAACATTTGCTCCAAAATGTTTCTTGAAGCGGCATCATCACTTTACCCTCTTGCGCAAAAAAGTTAAACACACGGCGTAGTTCCTGTTCATCATCTAAAACATACGCTAGCGTTATTTGATTGCCTTTCTTCACTTGCTCCTGCCCTGGGAAAGTATCAGAAAACATTAATTTTGCTGTTGGTAATTGTAACATGGCGTGCATAACACGGCCCTTAGCTTCTTGTGGAATTGGATGATCCGGATGTTGTGGTGCCTCACCGAATGTCATGAGTTGGTAATCCTTCACCCCAAAAGCCTCTGCATAATATGCTACTGCTTCTTTTGCTTCTCCATCAAATACAAAATACGGATGAATTGCCATCATTCCCTCTCCTTAGTTATTAAAATTTATTTGCCACGATACACCAAAACGGTCTTGATACCAGCCAAACAACGTTGAAAACCCATATTGCCCAAGCGGCATTAAAGCTTGCCCACCATCCTTCATCTTTTCTGCTAATGCATGAACTTCTTGTTCGGACTCACATTCAATGAAAAACGAAAAAGATGGTGTAAAATCAAATGCATGCTGCTGTTGTGTATCATTTAGCAAAATTTTTTGACCATGTATACAGATTTCTGCCAATGCAATGAATTCTGTTTGTGGAATCAATTGCTTAGATATAACTTCAAAATCAGTAAACCACGATGCATATGTATCGATTACTTCTGAGGCACCGCCTTTAAACATTAAAAACGGATGAATTGATTTCATATGTCTCCCCCCTCATACGAACAAGTGTACGGTATTTATTTGAAATTTGCAAGAAAAAACATATGTTGCTTATATTCCTAAAAATGTCTTTCTAGAAACACGCAACATATGTTTTTAATCAATGCGCTCTCCTTCTAAAACACCCGACCGTTCAAGCATTTGACGTAGCGGCGCATATTCATCAGCACACCAAAATTCTTCACTTTCAATTAACCGGACAGCATCTTGCCGTGCTATATCTAGCGCACGATAATCATGCACAAGATCAGCCATTTTAAACTCGGGCAACCCGCTCTGTTTTTTCCCAAAGAAATCACCTGGACCTCGTAGCTCTAAATCTTTTTCGGCTAACCGAAAACCGTCATTTGTCTCCGTCATGGACATCATGCGCTCTTTTCCTTCGTCTGTTTTAGGATCAGCTAAAAGCACACAATACGATTGATGTTCACCACGTCCAACACGTCCACGTAATTGATGCAGTTGAGCTAATCCGAAACGTTCCGCATCATAAATAAGCATAAACGTGGCATTCGGTACATTGACCCCTACTTCGACTACAGTTGTTGACACAAGTATATCCAATTCCCCTTCACTAAACGCTCGCATCACTTGATCTTTTTCATCCGCTGACAAGCGCCCATGCATTAACCCCACCTTAAAACGTCCTAGAAAATAAGTCGTCAATTGCTCGTATACGTCAACTGCATTTTGAACATCTAGCTTATCCGATTCTTCAATCAGCGGACAAATGACGTAAGCTTGTCGCCCTGCTTTTAACTCCGCGTCCATTTTTGTTAACACAGCGCCTAGTTGCTCATGCTTCATCCAATGTGTTTCAATTTGCTTACGTCCCGCAGGTAGTTCATCAATAATAGATACATCCATTTCACCAAACGCTGTAATAGCAAGCGTTCTCGGAATCGGTGTAGCCGTCATAAATAAGACGTCGGGGTTTTCCCCTTTATCGCGCAAAATGCGACGTTGCTCCACGCCGAAACGATGCTGCTCATCCGTAATCACAAATCCTAGATTTTTAAATGCTACATCTGGCTGAATAAGCGCATGTGTCCCAATTAAAATATCAATTTCACCATTTGCTAATCGTTCTAAAATGTCTCTTCGGGCTTTTGTTTTTGTAGAACCAGATAATAAAGCAACACGTACCCCAATCGGTTCAAACCAAGCATATAAGTTTTCTGCATGCTGCTCTGCTAAAATTTCTGTCGGTGCCATTAACGCACCTTGATAGCCCGCTGTGACAGATGCATACAACCCTATCGCCGCGACAACCGTTTTACCAGAACCAACATCCCCTTGTAACAGTCGATTCATTCGATGTGGTGTTTTTAAATCTTTACAAATCTCGTTCACGACTCTTTTTTGTGCACCGGTCAGTTCATACGGCAACGTGGCAATAAAATTACGAAGCTTTTCTAAATTATAGGCAATGGATAGTCCTTTTTCATTGTCCCGACGTGCTTTACGTAATGCTTGAATACGCAGTTGAAAGATGAGTAACTCTTCAAACACAAAACGACGCCTTGCTTGCTTCGCATGCTCTGTATCTTTCGGGAAGTGCACCCCTTCAAGCGCTTCCTGCATCGGCAATAGCTTATATTGTTCCCGCATACTAGCTGGCAATGTTTCAGAAATGACATGCCCCGCCTCATCAAGGGCTTGCCGCATTAATTTTCGAAAGCGGTTTAAATGAATCGTATTACGTAAACTATACACAGGTTCAAAATCACCTTGATCTTGCTTCGGTCCAAATTTAACAGATGAACCGACGACCACTTGGCGACCTCGATCCCATTTCCCTGACACTGTAATAATGGCGCCTGGTACTAGTTTTTGCTTTAAATAATGTTGATTGAACATCACCACTTTCACTAAGTGACGACCGGCTAAAACGGTGACGGTTAGACGTGATTTTTTCCCCATAAACGTTACAGCCGGTACACTTTCCACGCGCGCTTCAATTGTTACTTTTTCGTTGTGTGGTGTTTCAGCTAAATTCTTTAATGTAAAATCTTCATGGCGGTATGGAAACATCCAAATGAGGTCCTCGATCGTATGAACTCCGAGCGATGCTAATTGTTCAGCTGTTTCCTTGCCGACACCTTTTAAGTTGGATACAGGTTGTGTCATAACCAATTTCCCACTTCCTTTATGTACTTTTCTTTAGCATAACATAAAAACACGCGTTCTCATAACGAGCACGCGTGTTTCATTTAGTTCGTAGCACCACCAAATATTTTTTGCGCTAGCGCTTTCCCTGTTGGTGTCGCTGCTAAGCCGCCTCTTGCCGTTTCTTTTAAATTCGGGCTCATGGCTTGACCGATGCGATACATCGCACCGATTACTTCATCACATGGAATACGGCTTGTTACACCTGCAAGCGCCATATCCGCTGCGACAAGCGCATTAGCTGCGCCCATGGCATTTCGTTTAACACATGGTACCTCTACTAAACCAGCAACAGGATCACATACAAGTCCTAGCATGTTTTTCAATGTAATCGCAAACCCCTCTGCACATTGTTGCGGCGTACCACCCGCCATTTCAACAATCGCTGCTGCTGCCATCGCTGCTGCTGAACCAACTTCTGCTTGGCAACCACCCGCCGCACCAGAAATGGACGCATTATTAGCGACAACAAAACCGAATGCACCCGATGTAAAGAGATAACGAATCATTTGTTCACGTGTCGGATTTAATTTGTGTTTTACTGCAAACAATGTCCCTGGTACAACACCGGCTGAACCCGCTGTTGGCGTAGCACAAATTGTGCCCATTGCTGCATTGACCTCATTCGTCGCGACCGCCTTGCTGACAGCATCTAATAGCAAGTCGCCACATAACGATTTACCCGTCGCAATGTAATTTTGTAATAGTACCGCATCCCCACCTGTTAAACCGGTGACGGATTGCACACCTTTTAGCCCACGTTCGATTGCTTCTTCCATGACTGTTAAGTTGCGGTCCATCTGCTCTAGAATGATTTCTCTCGTGCGACCACTAATTTTTATTTCTTGTTCAATCATAATTTCCGATATTAATTTGTTTTCTTTTTCTGCAAGTGCTACTAATTCTCTTACATTTTGAAATAATACATCCATCATGCACCCTCCCTTACGTATTCATTTTCGATACTTTCGTAATATGCGGGATGTAAGCGATTTGTTGTAGAATACGGTCGTCAATATTTTGATCCACTTCAATGACCATCAGTGCTGTATGCCCTCGCTCAATACGAGATACTTCCATATGCCCGATATTGACATTGTGCATCGCAAGACAGTTCGCAACATTAGCGATACATCCCGTACGGTCATTGTGCACAACGAGAATGGCTGGCATGCCACCTGTTAAACGCAGCTTAAAGCCCTTGACTTCACTAATTTCGATTTTACCGCCACCTATGGAAATACCTTCGACACTCATTTCACCGATTTCATCCCCCATGACAAGACGCGCCGTATTCGGATGTTCTTTATTTGCTTCTTCCGGGATAAATTCAAAGCTCATCCCCACTTCCTTTGCATTAGAAAAAGCGGTTTTAATCCGCTCATCGTCCGTATCGTAATCTAATAAGCCGCCAATAATCGCGATATCTGTGCCATGCCCACGATATGTTTCTGCAAACGATCCATATAAATGCACTTTGACCCATTTCGGCTGACGACCAAATAAATCACGCGCAATACGCCCAATACGAGCAGCCCCCGCCGTATGCGAGCTCGATGGACCAATCATCACCGGGCCGATAATATCAAATACAGATGTAAATTTCATAAAGTCACCTTCTCACTTCAATATTCTCACAATTCAATTCATATTTTAAGTGTATCAATGTCTATACATTGACACAAATTATTCATACTTTCAATAATCTATAAACAGATAACACGCACCTAAATAGGTCTAGACACTATCGAACCTGTGCGGACAGCAACGAAACCTACCCAAAAAGAGAGTGCAGGCAAATGCCTACACTCCCAATTTAATCATTTTGGATAGGAACCCCCGACTCCAAGCATTAGCTCAGTCGGCCTAGCTCCATTATTCAACTGATAAAATAAACGGATATAGCGATTGCTTTCCTTCAACGATTTCCACTTCTGCATCTTCAAAGTTTTCTTCGATAAAGCTTGCAAGCTCATTTGCTTGCGCTGCAGTTGTATCTTCACCGTAAATTACTGTAATAATTTCGCTGTCTTCATCTACTAACTGGTTGATTACTTCTTTTGCTGCATCCATCATCTCAGGTGTTGATAAAATAATTTTACCTTCTGCAAGCGCCATATAATCATCTTTACGGATTTCTACCCCATCGATTGATGTATCACGCACTGCATAGGTTACTTGGCCTGTTTTCACATGCGCAAAACCTGCTGTCATATTTCCTTTATTGTCGTTCACACTTACCTCTGGGTTGAACGCTAAAATAGCTGCCATCCCTTGAGGTATTGTTTTCGTTGGCACGACAGCGGCTTCAATATCAAGAAGCTCTGCTGCTTGTTCTGCTGCCATAATGATATTTTTGTTATTCGGTAAAATAAGCACACGCTCTGCACCAATTTCTTTTACCGCTTTCACGATATCTTCCGTTGATGGATTCATCGTTTGGCCGCCTTCAATCACGTAAGATGCACCGATTGACTTTAACAAGTTGGCAATCCCTTCCCCCATCGCGATTGTCACGATAGCGTACGGAATTTTTTCTTGTTTTTTCGCAGGAGCAGCTGTTGCATCGCCCACAATAGCAGAATGCTGTTCACGCATATTATCGACTTTAATTTTCATAAGGCTACCGTATTTTTGACCTGCACTTAACACATTACCAGGTGTTTCTGTATGGATATGTACTTTCGCAATCTCATCATCAGAAATAACAAGTAATGAGTCGCCCATTGGATTCAACTCATTGCGGAACGCTTCTTCGTTAAATGGCTCTTTTCCTTCTTCAAAGCGCACCATAATTTCCGTACAGTAACCGAATTCAATATCTTCTGTATTCATGAAATCTTGTACACGATGATGCTCTGCATTAATTAAGTCATCTAAAGAAGCATCGTTCTTCTCAGGTAATGCTTCACCTTTTAATGCCGCAAGGAAACCTTCATACACAAAGAGTAAGCCTTGTCCGCCACTGTCCACTACGCCTACTTCCTTTAATACAGGTAGCATATCGGGTGTACGATTGAGTGAGGCCTTTGCTTCTACCACAAACGCTTCCATTAACTCAATTAAATCGTCTGTGTTTTCGGCTACTTCAACACCTTTTGCCGCTGCCTCGCGAGCAACGGTTAGAATGGTACCTTCTACCGGCTTCATCACCGCTTTATACGCCGTATCAACGCCACCTTGGAACGCTGCCGCTAATCCTTTTGCATCGATTGTCGCGTCTTTTTCAATCGTTTTACTAAAGCCACGAAATAGCTGCGATAAAATAACACCTGAATTTCCGCGTGCTCCCATGAGTAAGCCCTTCGCTAACGCTTGTGCCGTTTTACCGATATGCTCACTCGTGTTGCTTTCTGTTTCTTTTGCACCTGATGTCATTGATAAGTTCATGTTCGTCCCTGTATCTCCATCCGGTACCGGGAATACGTTTAACGAATCTACATAACTTGCATTTTGGTATAGGTGATGCGCCCCCATTTGTACCATTTCTGCAAATTTAATTCCGTCTAATGACTTCATTCGATTTGAATCCTCCTCTTACACGTTCATTACACGAACGCCTTGAACGAAAATATTCACTGATTTTACGCTCATACCTAATGTTTTATTTACTGTATATTTTACTTTTGATTGTACTTGATAAGCAATTTCAGAAATTTTTGTACCGTAGCTTACGATAATATACATATCGATATGTAAATCTTCGCCCTCTTGACGGATGATTACACCTTTTGCAAAGTTTTCTTTACGTAAAATATCTGTTAGTCCATCGCGAATTTGGTGCTTCGAAGCCATCCCTACAATGCCGTAGCATTCGATCGCTGCGCCACCTGCAATTTGTGCAATAACATCATTTGAAATATCAATTTGGCCGAATTCGTTTTTTAATTCTACTGACATAAGTATGCCTCCTTGGCTCTTTTTGACTGTCTACATTGTACTACACAAAGCTTAATTATAAAAGAAAACGTTCACATAAGTCTACCCGTTAAAATGAAAACTAGTATGAACTGCTATCAATTTATATAGTTTTTGGGTGTAAAGGTTTTTTTCTTGAAAGTATGTACGAAATATCTTGCAAGGTCTTTCAGTCTATGTTAAATTATTATGGTATGTGAAATATCGAACTGAAAAACAAGCTTTCAGATTCATCTGTAAGGAGGGAATTTACATGCCAAAACAATGTGTTATTACTGGCCGTAAAGCTCGTACAGGCAACAACCGTTCACACGCTATGAACGCTTCTAAACGTACTTGGGGCGCTAACTTACAAAAAGTTCGTATCCTAGTTGACGGTAAGCCAAAACGCGTATGGGTTTCTGCTCGTGCATTAAAATCAGGTAAAATCGAGCGCGTTTAATCGCGTACCGAGCATCAGCCTCTTGCGTTGATGCTCTTTTTTTCATTTTATATAAAAAATAAGGGAGTGAGTAGCCATTACTAAATGGTTACCCACCCCCTTTTTATTTTTTCTCACGACGAAATAATCGAATGCAAGCTCTTGTCATATTACTCAAAAACTTTGGTAACTGAAATGTATATACTTTCAAAATAGCTCCCTCCTAGTCCATGCTTCTTACAACTAAACATATGCCGGAAGAGAACGTGATATACGCATCATCTAATAGGATTTCATTACTTGTAAATCTCGAAGTCGCTTGTGTAATGGTTTCATTCGTCGTTTCATATTTAACGCCGCGCAATGTTACCTGGCAAACATCTTCCCCATAAGCAAAAAACGACACATATGAATGTACTGTTTTTTCCAGTTTGTGACGACCTGGCATTAAAAAATGTAACTCATTTTGTGTATTTATTATTTTAAACTGAATATGTGGATAAGCAAGCTGCATGCGATATAGGGAACGTAGTGCTGCTTCCTGATGATCTAGACGTCCCCCTGTCACACCAGTTAGAAGCACTTCGCTCGGCGTAAATTCAATCGCACGTATTAAGGCTAAATCTGTATCCGTCTCATCTTTTTCGGACTGAAAGGTTTCAACGTGTGCAACGACTGCTGAAATACGCGTAAATTCCCCTTCACTAACGGAATCAAAATCTCCCACAATGGCATCTGGCATAATTCCCTGCTCTATTAAATAATAAGCACCCCGGTCTACACCAATCCATTTGTCTACGTTTACATTAAAGGCGACCTCACGAATGGGGCCGCCCGCACAAATAGCTACAATCATTGAATGGCATTAAGACCTGCTTGCTTAATTTCTTGCAATGCCGCCGCACGATCTTCTTTTCCGTAAATAGCAGAGCCTGCAACGAAAATAGTAGCGCCTGCTTTTGCACAAGGGACGATTGTTTCTGCTGTAATACCACCATCGATTTCGATATCAATCGCTAAACCGCGTTCTTTAATAATAGCTGATAACGCTTCGATTTTCGGTAACACAGAAGAGATAAATTTCTGACCACCAAAGCCTGGGTTTACGGTCATAAATAGGACCATATCTACATCCTCTAAAATGTGTAAAATGGATTCAATTGGCGTATGTGGGTTTAATACAACGCCTGGTTTTACACCAAATGAACGAATCAATTGAATCGTACGATGTAAGTGACGACAAGCTTCCACATGCACTGTAATATAATCAGCGCCCGCTTTTGCAAACTGTTCGATGTATTGATCTGGATTTTCAATCATTAAATGAACATCCATCGGTAATGTAGATAATGGGCGAATCGCCTCTAGCGCAATCGCACCAAATGAAATATTTGGTACAAAATGTCCATCCATTACATCAATGTGAATCAACTCTGCTCCTGCAGCTTCTACTTCTTTTACTTCTTCACCTAATTTTGCAAAGTTTGCAGCTAAAATCGATGGTGCAATTTTAATCATGTTTAGTACCTCGGCTTTCGATCAAATATTTCTTGTAAAAATTGTTCATAATGTGCATAGCGATACTCTTTAATATCACCTGTTTCTAGCGCACTCTTAACCGCGCATTTGGGCTCCTTCATATGTAAGCAACCTCGGAATTTACACCCTTCTGAAATGCGCAAAAACTCTGGGAAACACGCCGTGAGTTCTTCTTTTTCAATCGTATCAAAATCAAAGGAACTAAAGCCTGGTGTATCTGCTAGTAATCCCCCACACACTTCGATTAACTCCACATGGCGTGTTGTATGCTTTCCGCGGCCTAAGCTTTGTGAAATGATGCCTGTTTTTAAATTTAGTTCAGGGAGTAATGTATTTAATAATGTAGATTTCCCAACACCTGATTGTCCAGCTAATACGGTCGTTTTCCCCGTTAACATCGGTTGAATACGCGCCATTAAAGAGGCGTCTTCTTTAAAGGTAGTCATGACTTCATAGCCTATCTTTTTATAGTCTTCAATATAAGCGGTTAGCTGTCCCAGCTCCTCATCTGTTAGCAAATCCATTTTTGTTAAACAAATAATCGGTTCGATATGGAATGACTCCAATACGACTAAAAAACGGTCAAGCAAAATTGTATTAAAGTCTGGTTCTTTCACAGAAAATACAAGGATTGCTTGATCGACATTCGCGATCGGTGGTCGAACAAGTTCGTTTTTACGTGGATGAATTTTCATTACATAGCCATCTGACTCACCCTCACGTGTAAAATCAACTACATCACCCACAAGCGGTGATTCGCCGCGGTTGCGAAATACCCCGCGCCCACGGCATTGAATTAACTCCCCATCTTGCTCTACATAATAATATCCACTTAATGCTTTTCGAATTTGGCCTTGCGCCATGAAAACCCTCCCTTTGAAATCATCGTATTATTTCATCATATGAAATCGTTTCTTTTGCAAAATCAGCTGAATCACGCGCAATACGGTATGCCGCTTTTTCACCTTCTACAATTTCAAGTTGAATCTGATATGTTGTATCTTCAGTAATCGTAAATTCCTCTATCGGGTCAGCCATTGTATGCAATTTATCTTGAATATAAACTTGTATCGTTTGTGGGATTGGCTCACCGTTTTCATCTACTCCACCTTCATACGGAATATCAACCGTTTTGTAATACCACTTGACATTTTTTTCTGCTGGACCTTTGGAAAGAACAACTTTTATAGTTGCCCCTACCTCTAGTGGCGTATTAGCTTTCGGTGTTTGTGACATCACACTACCAGCTGCAACAGTTTCTGAATGCTCAGGTGTACCAAATTGAATGTTAAAACCTGAATTACGAGCATATTCTTTCGCTGCCGCTTCAGTAAAGTTCCTTAAATCGGAGACCATAACCGTATTTTTCCCTTTACTAACTTGTAACTTTAATACCGTATCTTTTGCTACCACTTCGGTATTCGCCTCAGGTTCTTGACTAATGATTTCTCCTGGGGGCTGCTTGCTATCGAACACTTCTACAATGTCAACATCTTTAAATCCACCTTTTTCGATAATCGGCAACACCTGTGTCAGTTGAACACCTACATAATTATCTAGCGTAATTGTTTCACTTCCAAGACTTACAACTAACTGGATTTCCGATCCCTTAGCACGAGACAAACCTGCTTTTGGATTTGTTTTAATGACATGATCTTT
This sequence comes from Lysinibacillus sp. RU7, assembly GCF_057837305.1. Classification (NCBI taxonomy): domain Bacteria; kingdom Bacillati; phylum Bacillota; class Bacilli; order Caryophanales; family Bacillaceae; genus Lysinibacillus; species Lysinibacillus sp. RU7. The sequence goes on from NZ_JBYQFK010000012.1 coordinate 94,687, forward strand.
TTCCACTTCATCATCGTGAAGTTCAATTGGCTCACCTAGTACAAAACCAGCATCTTCTAACATAGTCGTCGCTTCCTCTACCGTTAAAGTAGAGACATCTGGTATTTCCTTTTTGTTCGGTGTTAATGTAAACATGAATACAAGAAATAATAGCGTCAGTGTTACGAGTGCGCCAACAATAAGCGGCCATTTTTTCTTCTTAGGTTTAGTCAGTGACTCCTTTGGCACCTCTGTTGATAATTGACTTTGAGGTCTTACAGGCTCTACTTTTTTTGTCTGTAAGATATCATTCGTCGAAACTTTTTCTTTAATAATCGGAATCGCTTTCGTTGCGTCATCATCTAATGGCGGTATAAATTTCGGCTCGTGTTGACGTGCTACCGATAAACACGTTTGTAAATCTTCTTCTATTTCATCCACACTGGCATAACGATGATTTGGATCTTTTGCCGTTGCCTTTAACACAACATTTTCCAGCGTTTGTGGAATCGATGCATCGATTGCCCGAATAGATGGTGTCTCTGATTGTAAATGTTTTAATGCAATCGATACAGCAGATTCTCCTGAAAATGGCAACTCCCCTGTTAGTAGTTCATATAACACGATACCTAAGGAATAAATATCTGATTTTTTTGTCGCAATGCCACCACGCGCTTGCTCAGGTGATAAATAATGAACCGTGCCCATAACAGAATTGGTTTGTGTATAGCTTGTTGCATTTAATGTCGTCGCTATACCAAAATCCGTTATTTTCACATTCCCTTCCATATCAACTAAAATATTTTGAGGCTTAATATCACGGTGAATAATCCCATTTTCATGGGCATGTGCAATCGCGGATGTCAACTGCTTCATAATTTGCACACTTTTGGCAGCCGATACTGGTGAAAACTCCTGTATGTATTGCTTTAAAGTTTTGCCTTTAATATGCTCCATCACAATATAGTGCATATCTCCGTCTTCCCCAACGTCATATACACTGACAATGTTCGGATGTGTTAGGCTTGTAGCAGACAACGCTTCACGCTGAAAACGGCGATGCAATTCTTCTTCATTTGTAAAATCATAACGTAAAATTTTAATCGCTACATCACGGCCTAAAATGATATCGTGAGCAAGATATACATTGCTCATTCCACCACCACCGATGAGCGATAAAATTTCATAGCGCTCACTTACTCGTTTTCCAATCAACATGCCTACACCTCCTTATTTCTAGTCATCAGTACAAGGGAAATATTATCTTCGCCACCACAATCATTTGCTAGTTGAATTAATTTTTTTCCTTTTTCCTGTAGCGGCATCGGAAGCGTAATAATGGCGATCATTTCATCAACCGATAGCTTATTACTTAATCCATCTGAACAAATTAGTAAATAGGAACTTTCCTCTAGTGTTACATCATAGAAGTCAGGTTGAATGGAACTTTCTGTACCAAGTGCTTTTAAAATAAAATTCTTTTGGGGGTGATTTTGTGCTTCCTCTTCACTAATTTCACCGCTCTCTACCAAAATGTTGACATACGAGTGATCGCGTGTAACAAGTGCGGCAGTGTCATCTGTAAAATGATATACCCGGCTATCGCCTACATGACTAATTGTGCAACGCTTTTCGTCAATGAGTACAGCAATGAGTGTAGTCCCCATGCCTTGACAGCCTTCATGTGATAATGAATATTGATAAATTTGATGATTAATCTCAGATACAGCATCGTGAAGCCATTCCTTACAGCTTTCTACGGAAGAAAGCTGTAAGGCTGTTGCTTGCAAAAATAGTGCTTGCATTTGCTCAATTGCCATTTCACTTGCTACGTCGCCTGCATTATGTCCACCCATACCGTCCGCTAAAATCGCCAGCTTCAATTGATCAGGTCGTTCAACAAATGCGACCCGATCTTCATTCACTGTACGTTTTAATCCAACATCACTTTCGACTGTAAAGTTCACAATGACCACCTACTTTGTTTCTTCTGATCGTTCTTGTGCACGTAATTGACCACATGCCGCGGCAATATCCGCACCTTGTTCACGGCGAATCGTAACGTTAATCCCATTGTTCTTTAACGTTTTTTCAAATTCAAAAATTTTACTACGCGATGTACGTACATAATCGCGCTCTGGTACGTAGTTAATCGGAATTAAGTTGACGTGACATTTAATATTTTTGATTAATGCCGCTAACTCTTCTGCCACTTCCACAGAATCATTTTCCCCCGACATTAGACCATATTCAAATGTGACACGGCGTCCTGTTTTCTTCGTATAATAACGAACAGCTTCTAGCAATTCATCAATTTTATATGCACGTGCAATCGGCATCAACTTTTGACGCGCTTCTTGATTTGGTGCATGCAAGGAGACAGCAAAATTAATTTGTAATTGCTCGTCTGCAAACTGATAAATTTTCGGTACGATCCCTGATGTCGAAACGGTAATATGACGTGCACCGATGTTTAATCCTTTATCATTATTGACAATTTTCAAGAAGTTCATCATCGCATCATAGTTATCAAACGGTTCACCAATACCCATGATTACGATAGAGCTTACACGTTCATTTGTTTCGTCTAACTGTTGCTGTACTTTGACAACCTGCTCTACAATTTCCCCCGCCATTAAGTGACGCTTCAAACCACCTAATGTCGATGCACAAAACGTACAGCCAATACGACATCCTACTTGTGTTGTCACACAAATGGAGTTCCCATAATCATGACGCATTAAAACCGTTTCAATTGAATAGCCGTCCTGTAATTGGAATAAAAATTTAATCGTGCCATCTGTTGACTCTTGTTTAATAATGGTTGAAAGTGTTGTTAAGGCAAAGTTTGCTTCTAATTTTTCACGTAGCCCTTTTGATAAGTTTGACATTTCTTCAAACGTTTTTACGCGCTTATTGTATAGCCAATCAAAAATCTGGCCCGCACGGAATGGTTTTTCTCCATGTTCCTTCAACCATTCTTGTAACTCCTCTGGACGAAGAGAATAAATCGATTCTTTTAACTGCGGCTTCTCTTTTTTCTCACGACGAACTGGTTTGTCTTCCGCCTCTTCCACTAAATCTTGAATACGTTCATCAAATTTATGTTGATCCATTAGTTAAATTGTTTCTCCTTTTTTACGAAAAGCAGCAACAAAAAAGCCATCACTGCCAAAATCTTGCGGAAATACTTGGAGCATACCGCTGTTTTGTTTCGCTAATAGTTGTTCCGGTAAATTAGTTAAAGCTTCACTTTCCATCTCTGGATGCGCAGTTAAAAACGCTTCTACCGTACCTTCATTTTCTCGTTTATCCACTGTACATGTACTATATACTAAACGTCCACCTGGCTTTAATACTTGTACGGCATTGTCTAAAATCGCAAGCTGAATTGTTTGAAGACTTTCTAGGTCTTCCTCACGCTTCGTATATTTAATATCTGGCTTACGACGCATAACACCAAGCCCTGAGCACGGAGCATCGACTAATACCGCATCAAAGCTCTCTTTTGCTAAGAAACTTGCCGCCTTACGCCCATCGATTGGAGCCGTTTCTACAATCTCAAGCCCAAGTCGTGCCGTGTTTTCATCAATTAAATCGAGCTTATGAGGATGCAAGTCCATCGCTAAAATGGAGCCTTCATTTTGCATTTTCTCTGCTAAATGTGTCGTCTTCCCACCTGGTGCCGCACACATATCGAGCACTTTCATGCCAGGCTGAGGATTTAATACATTCGCTGGTAACATGGAGCTTTCATCTTGAATCGTTATCAAGCCCTCTTTAAATGCAGTTGTACGAGCGGCTGTACCATTTGTTAAATGAATACATTCAGGCATGACATCACTTTGGTGTGCCTTTATTCCTTCTGCTTCAAGCGACGCTAATACTTGTTCGGCAGTTGCACGTGTTGTATTCACACGTACAGTTTGTACCGGTGGAATATTATTTTCACGTAGCATATTTGCCGTATTCTCATAACCGTAGCTTTCTACCCAACGTTCCACTAACCACTTCGGATGACTCGTTTCAATCGAAAGACGCTCTACTGGATCTGTAATATCCGCCGTTGCTCGTAAACCCTCACGCAGAATCGAACGGAGAATACCGTTCACCATCGATGCAATGCCCTTATGTCCACGACGTTTCGCAATTTCTACCGCCTCATTCACTGCAGCATGTGGTGGAATACGCGATAAATATTCCATTTGATAAAGCGACATACGCAGTAGCCAACGTACCCATAAATCGACTTTCCCATGAATAAATGGTTCTAAATAGTAATCCAGCGTGAATTTATGCTGTAATGTACCGTACGTAATTTCTGTTAATAAACTACGGTCTTTTGCATCAATCTTATATTTTTCAATCGTTTGATGTAACAAAAGATTACTATACGCTTGATTTTTATCAACGGCTAGCAAAATGGTTAATGCCGCATCACGTACATTTCCATCCCAAATTTGTTGCTTCTTTTTACTCATTCAAAGCGGTCCCCTATCTGTAGTTTTGAACCAGTGCCACGTAAATATTCTTCTGCTGTCATACGTTTTTTCCCGGCTGGTTGTAAGTCTAGTACCGCTAATGTACCACCTGCACCTGTTGCGACCTCAAAACGATCTTTATGAATCGCTACAACTTCTCCTGGTTCACGATCATGCGCTGTAGAGCCCACTTGCACCCACCAAATTTTTACGTTTGCCGCTTCGAATGTTGTATAAGCAACTGGCCATGGATGCAGACCACGTACTTGGTTGTAAATCGTACACGCATCTTTTGTCCAGTCAATGCGCTCTTGCTCACGACTAATATTGCTTGCATATGTTACGAGTGACTCATCTTGTACAATGCGGGCATTCGTTCCATCAATAATTGCAGGCAATGTCTCTTTTAATAGCTCGCGACCTACTTCGCTTAATTTTTCGAACATGCTCCCTGTATGGTCTGTATCTTCAATCATGATTTCGCGTTGGGAAATAATACCACCTGCATCCAGCTTTTCTGCCATATACATAATCGTAACCCCTGTTGTCTTTTGTCCATCAATGATTGCTTGATGGATTGGGGCACCGCCACGGTATTGCGGCAATAAAGATGCATGCACATTAATACACCCTAAGCGCGGAGCATCTAGTAGCTCTTTCGGTAAAATTTGACCAAATGCCGCTGTAATAATCAGATCTGCACCTAATCCAATAATTTGCTGTAGCTCCTCTGAACCGCGTAATTTCTCCGGCTGAATTACTGGTAAACCAAGACGTACCGCTTCTTCCTTTACTGGTGGTGGTGTAAGTATTTTTTTGCGCCCTACTGGACGGTCTGGTTGCGTAACAACCGCTAAAATATGATAGCCCTCTTCATGCAACATACGTAAAATTGGTGCTGAGAAAGCGGGCGTTCCCATAAATACGACCTTTGTCATATTATTCCTCCTCAACATCCGCGTACAGTTCATCTAGTTCTTCTTGCGTTAACACACGCGTCATTTTGGCGTCGAATAATACACCATCTAAATGATCGATTTCATGTAAAATGCAACGTGCTTCGAAATCTTCTGCTTCTAACTCATAAATCTGTCCTTCACGGTCTGCCGCTTCAATTTTTACGTATGTCGGGCGCTTTACTAAACCGAAAAGATCCGGGAAGCTTAAGCAACCTTCAATATCTTCCGCTTCGCCACGTGTTTCAAGCACAACGGGGTTAATCATTTCTAAAATATCTTCCCCTAGTTCAACAATGGCTACACGTAGATCGACATTTACTTGCGGTGCCGCAATGCCAACGCCGTCATGCTCTACCATCGTGTCATATAAATCATCTAAAAGTGCAATGATATTCTCATCGATCACTTCTACTTCTCTCGTTTTTGAAGATAAAACCTTTGCAGGTGCTTTTACTACTTCTCTAATTGCCATACATTTTTACCTCTTTCACAAGCTCAAATCATTGATGGGTCTAAATCAATGGTGAGCAGGATTCCTTTTTTTATCCATTCCGAGCGATACAGTTTTATCAGCTGTAATAGTACCGGAATGAGGTTTGGTTCTATTTTGTATTTTATCAAACATTGATAGCGATATCTATTTTGGAGACGGCTAATACTTGCTGTTGTGGGCCCGATAATAGATACGTTAAATGGTAAGTTCGACCGTAAATATTCAGTTGCTCTCGCTGCATACTCAGCCGCCATCATGACATCTTCATGCGATACTTGTACAAGCGCTAAATAATAATAGGGCGGGTAGCCTGCTTGACGGCGCATATGCATTTCACGCTCATAAAACGGTTCGTATAACTGTTCTTTTGACAATTCAATTGTATAATGTTCGGGTGTGTACGTTTGCACGATAACCTCTCCCGGTTTTTCATGTCTACCCGCTCGTCCACTTACTTGTGTCAGGAGTTGAAACGTACGCTCTGCGGAACGATAATCTGGAAGATGCAAGCTCGTATCAGCACTTAATACACCAACAAGTGTAATATTGGGAAAATCAAGTCCCTTTGCAATCATTTGCGTACCAAGCAAAATATCGGCTTCCCCTCGTCCAAAAGCATCTAAAATTTCCTCGTGTGCACCTTTTTTACTTGTTGTATCAACATCCATTCGAAGAACACGCGCTTCCGGAAATAGCTTATATATCTCTTCCTCTACTTTTTGTGTCCCTGTACCGAAGAAACGAATATGCTCACTCTGACATTGCGGGCAAGACTGTGGCACATACTCTTCATACCCACAATAATGACATTTTAATTTCTCACTGGAGCGATGATACGTTAACGAAATATCACAATTCGGACATTCTACTACCGTCCCACAATCACGACATAAGACAAAGGAAGAGTAGCCACGACGGTTTAAAAACAGCACCGTTTGCTCTTTTTTCATTAAACGTTCCCGAATCGCTTCTACTAAGCTGATCGAAAACATCGAGCGATTCCCTAACTTTAATTCTTCACGCATATCGACAACATGTACTGTCGGTAAAGCTTGCCTCATCGCGCGATTTTTTAACGTTAATAATGTATACACATTTTTTTTCGCTCGAGCAAATGATTCAAGACTTGGCGTTGCACTACCTAAAATAACAGGGCATCCATGATACTGACCACGCCAAATCGCAACATCCCGTGCATGATAGCGTGGGGCATCCTCTTGTTTATATGTGGATTCATGTTCTTCATCTAAAATGATAAGTCCGACATTTTCAAACGGGGCAAAAATCGCAGAACGAGCACCAACAACAACTTTTACTTTACCTTGCTGAATTTTCCGCCACTCATCATACTTTTCACCAACTGAAAGCCCGCTATGAAGAACGGCTACGAGTTCTCCAAAACGCGAACGGAAGCGCTCCGTCATTTGGGGAGTTAATGAAATCTCAGGTACAAGTACAATGGACTCCTTATCTTCTCTCAGCGTATGTTGAATGGCTTGTAAATACACTTCCGTTTTCCCACTACCTGTGACACCTTGCAGTAAAAATGTTTCTGCACGTTGTGTATCCATTGCTTGCGTAATAGCCATTAAAGCCGTCGCTTGCTCATCCGTTAGTGTTAAAAAATCGGTTTTTGCTACTTCCTTTGTGAATGGATCGCGGTATACTTCCTCTTTCATCAAAGAAGCGGCTCCTTTTTCAATGACAGATTGTAATACGCCCATTGTTACACCGGCTTCACGACACAAATCATCTGGTAAAAACATTTGGCCCGGATGCTTCATCATCCACTGGACAAGCTGTTTTTGCTTGGCTGCCCGATTAGCAATGGAAGCCTCTACTTCTGTTAACTTCACTAAATCCGAAGCAATCTGTACTTTGCGAATTTCTTTCACTGCGCCTTGCTGTTTCACACTATTTTCAACTGTAACGAGACCATCTTTTAGCGCTTGCTTTACTTCCCGAAGCAATCCTTCTTTTTCAAAATTTTTCAAGTTTGCTTTACCGTTCTTATTAAAATGAGCCTGTAAGGTGTCCGGTAGCGCCGTTACTTCCCCTGTCACATGCACAATTTTTTCATACTTTGCACGTAAGGCAGATGGCAGCATCGCTTGCAATGCATCAATTTCATAGCAAATCGTTTGTTGCTTCAGCCATTTTGATAATTTCAGCATTTCCCCTGTTAATACCGGTTCAATATCTAATATTTGTGCAACAGGCTTCATTTTATCCATTGGTACATCTGTTTCGTGTTGTAACGCGACAACAAAACCAAGTACGTTACGCGGGCCAAAAGGGACTTTCACACGACTCCCCACTTCGATTAATGACTGCCACGCATCTGGAACGACATAATCAAACGGTCGATCCACTGGATAGGCGGCTACATCCACAATGACTTGTGCAACGACTAATGTCATTTAAAATCTTCTCTTTCTGCAATCGTTTCAAGCAACTGTCGTGCTAACTCCTTTTTAGGTAGATGCGCAAACTTTTGCTTGTAGTCCTGTCCGATTAAAATCACACTATTCGTGTCTGTACCAAAACCAGAGCCGGCTTCTGTCACGTCATTTGCGACAATATAATCCGCATTTTTCTTTTGTAGCTTTTGTGCCCCGTAGCTTTCTACATCATTCGTTTCTGCAGCAAATCCAATTAACAACTGGTGTGTTTTATTCGCTCCAAGCGTCGCTAAAATATCGGTTGTACGTTCTAGTTCTAAAACGGCATCGCCTGGTTGCTTTTTCATTTTCTGACCATGCACATTTTTTGGGCGATAATCTGCTACAGCGGCTGTTTTAATGACGATATCAGCTGATTCGTATTGTCCCCAAATCGCATCAAACATATTTTGAGCACTTTCTACATCGATTACTGTCATACCCGTTGGCTTAGGTAAATTCGTTGGACCAGAAACAAGCACAACATCTGCGCCTAAATCACGTGCTGCTTCTGCCATGGAGTACCCCATCTTCCCTGATGAGAAATTCGTTAAAAAGCGAACGGGGTCAACACGCTCACGGGTTGGGCCAGCTGATACAACCACTTTTTTCCCTTTAAGCGGTTGTTTTTTCGGTGCAAAATGTTGCATGACTAACGCTGTTATTTTCTCTGGCTCTTCTAGACGCCCCTTCCCTACATAACCACATGCTAAATAGCCTTCGGAAGGTTCAACAAAACGGTACCCATCTGTATGTAGCTGTGCAATATTGCGTCTTACTGCTGGATGATCATACATATGCACATTCATTGCGGGCGCTAGCCATACCGGCGCCGTCGTTGCCAGTAATGTCGTTGTCACCATATCATCTGCAATGCCATTCGCCAGTTTACCAATGACATTCGCTGTAGCCGGTGCGACTAAAATAAGATCCGCCCAATCTGCTAAATCAATATGTGCGATCACACTTGAATCTTTTTCATCAAATGTATCGAAAAACACATCATTTTTTGACATCACCTGAAAGCTTAAAGGGTTCACAAATTTTTGTGCAGATGCTGTCATCATTACTTTTACATGAAAACCCGCTTGCGTTAATTTACTTGTCAGTGCCACTGCTTTATAGACAGCAATACCGCCCGTTACGCAAAGTAAAATATTTTTGTTTTGCATTTAGTTTGCCCCCTTCAAATGATAAGCTCCCAAAGAGTTTTCTCCGGGAGCTACTAAATACTTTACATATAATTAGGACTACTTAGATGATCAACGTACGGATAAATCAGCTAAACTTACACTTCATCCTCGTAAATTGTTGATTCATCTTGCTGTTCTTTCTCTAGTACACCAGCTGCTACTTCTTCTAACGCTTTTCCTACCGGCTTGTAAGAAACGTATTTATGAAGGCGCTCGCCACCTTCTTCTTGCATTTGACGTGCACGCTTAGAAGCTAAGCTTACTAAAGAGTATTTTGAATCAATTTCCTTTTTTAAAGCATCTACTGATGGATATAACATGGATTTATTCTCCCTTCAACATTGATAAATAAATTTTTTCTACACGCTCGCGACGGCAATGTTCCGCTTTAATAATCGCGTTAATTTTATCACATGCATTGTGTACTTCGTCGTTTTCTACAACGTAATCGTATAGGCTCATCATTTCAAGCTCTTCTTCCGCTGTTGCAATACGTTTTGCAATAACGTCTTCTGTCTCCGTACCACGCCCTACTAAACGTGATTTTAACTCAGAAAGACTCGGCGGTGCTAAGAAAATAAATAATGCATCTGGTGCTTTTTCTCGAATTTGCTTGGCACCTTGTACTTCAATCTCTAAAAATACATCGCGCCCCGCATCTAATGTTTCATTTACATAAGCAAGCGGTGTACCGTAGTAATTACCGACAAACTGTGCATGCTCAAGTAAACCACCTTGTTCAATTAATGCTTCAAATTCCTCACGTGTCTTAAAGAAATAGTCTACACCATCTACTTCTCCTTCGCGAGGATTACGTGTTGTCATTGAAATAGAATATTCATAATTCGTATTGGACTGCGAGAATAGCTCTTTTCGAACAGTTCCTTTTCCCACACCAGATGGACCTGATAATACGATTAATAAGCCACGTTGTTTCTTCATCTATAACTCCTTCTAACTATTCAATATTTTGAACTTGCTCGCGCATTTTTTCTAAAATCGTTTTCGCTTGGACGACCGCTATCGAGCTTTCCGATGACTGATTTTTCGAACCAATCGTATTAATTTCACGATGCATTTCCTGCATTAAAAAGTCAAGTTTACGACCAATTGGAATGTCCTCTTCTAGCGTCTCTTCCAACTGATGGAAATGACTTTCCAAACGATCCAGCTCTTCGCTAATATCAACGCGCTCTGCAAATAATGCTACTTCTGTTAATAAGCGGTCCTCTAATAGTTGTCCACTCGTAAATTCTTCTACACGTTGCTTTAATCGCTCACGATACTTCAGTACGGCATCGCCTGATGTTGTACGAATACATTGAACTTGCGCTTGCAATTGTTCCTTATATTGTAACATCACTGCTTTTAACTCCGCGCCCTCTCTTTCACGCATCTGTATTAATTGCGTGATGGCTTGCTGTAATGCCTGTTCGATAGCTGTTAGCACTTCCTCTTGTACAAGTTCTTCCTCCTGTACAACGAGCACTTGATCGAGCATGGCAATTTCTTGCATCGTCCATTTTTCTTCCATCAACATATTGAGCGAAAGTTCTTCTTTCGCTTTGCGATATGCCTCTAAAAGGGGCCAATTAATTTGAATTTTTTGCTCAGCTGTTTGGAGCTCCTTTAGAAAAATAATAACATCGAGCTTTCCGCGTGATAAAGCTTGGGATAGCATTTTCTTCGCTAACACTTCAGACTCCATCCACTCTTTCGGAAACTTTGTATTAATTTCTAAAAAACGATGATTCACAGCACGAACTTCAACAGTCAATTGATGAGATTTCGTCGTTGTGACACCCCTGCCAAAGCCCGTCATACTACGCACCAAGGTTCGTCACATCCTTTTTTGCATACTGCAATAATTATAGCATATGTTTAACCCGTTATGATGTTTGTTTTATAGAAATATGTAAACATCCGCACACACAAGAAAAAATGCTATCATAAGAGAGAGTAGATGAGCAAAAATACATTCTAAAAATACCCTGTAAATAGTAAAAGATATTAAACGAAAGCATAATCGCAGCCTCCGCGCTTTGCCACAGCCTACACAGGAGCTAAAACAGGCATGGGCCTGTTTGGATCTCCTGTTCCGGCTCCTGTGGCTATGGCGCGCTACGGCAAAAGTGAATACTTCTCGATATCCTAGAAGAATATTTCTCTTCTTTAAAAGAAATTATTTTCTTTCTGTTTGCATGTATAATCGCCCAGCCTTTACTTTCATCAATGAGAATTTTCCATTATTTTTGAGCAGCTAATTATTGTATTGAACATTAGTTGCTTATAGCGGAGGCACGAGACTCCTACGGGAAAAGCGAGACAATCAAGACCCCGCAGGAGCGAAGGATGAGCGACGAGGAGGCTTGATCTCGCCCGTGGAAAGCGAGTGCCGGAGCGGAAAGCAACGGTTACTCAAATGGTAATGTATGTTTTAGGATTTACCGATTATAAGTTTTTACAAAAATGTAGCAACAAGCTATAAATGAAAGAGGAATGAACAATGGCATTTGACGGATTATTTACAAGCGCGATGGCGAAAGAATTATCGCAGCTTTTATCAGGACGTATTACAAAAATTCATCAGCCGAATGCACTCGAAGTTATCTTACATATTCGTGCAAAAGGCGGAAATCATAAATTACTAATTTCCATCCACCCTTCCTATGCACGTGTCCATCTCACGGAACAAACCGTCGAAAATCCAGCAGAACCACCTATGTTTTGCATGCTTTTACGTAAACATATAGAAGGCGGTTTTATTACAGCACTGCAGCATATGAGCGGAGAGCGCGTCCTTACACTCGGTATCGAAAGTAAAAATGAAATTGGTGATACCGTTTATCGCAAGCTCATTATCGAAGTGATGGGACGTCATAGTAACCTGATTTTAGTGGATACGGAGAACGATAAAATTATCGATAGTTTAAAGCATCTCTCTCCTTCGATGAATAGCTATCGTACTGTTTTACCAGGGCAACTATATATCGCGCCGCCCGCGCAAAATAAGCAGCATATAAACGAAGTAACAGACGATGAACTGCGTACCTTTTTTGCAAACGATGTAACAGCAAAAGATATTATGAATCGCTTTATCGGCTTCTCCCCTCTGCATGCGAATGAATTATTACACCGCATTCAACAAGGAGAGTTAGTAAAGACGATTCGTACATTTATGGAAGAAATTTACGTGGCAAAACACCCAACCTATAAAGAAGTAGAAGGGAAAGCATATTTTTCACCAACCAGTCTAACCCATTTAAATGGAAAAGAAACAGATTACCCTAATTTAAGTACATTACTCGACCGTGTTTTCTTCGCTCGTGCTGAACGCGACCGGGTCAAACAACAAGCGGGTGATTTAGAGCGTTGGCTGACAAACGAACTCGATAAATTAAAGTTAAAGCTTAAAAAGCTCGATCAAGATTACGAGCGTGCAAGTAAACTGCATGAGTTTCAACTATACGGCGAACTGCTAATGGCAAGCCTCTACCAATTTGAAAAAGGGGTAGAGCATGTGACCGTCGATAATTATTACACAGGTGAAAAAGTAACGATTCCTGTAAGCCCTCGAAAAACGCCGATTGAAAATGCACAAAGCTATTACACAAAATACAACAAGGCTAAAAATGCGCTCGTGATGATCGAAGAACAAAAGAAAAAAACAGAGGATGACATTTCATATTTTGACATGCTCGCTCAGCAAGTACAGCAAGCGGCCCCTGCTGATATTGAAGAAATTCGTGAGGAATTAGCAGAGCAAGGCTATCTTCGCTTACGTGCTTCAAAGAAAAAGAAAAAACCGACAAAGCCAACACCCGAGCAATTTATGTCTTCTACAGGGATTGCAATTTCCGTCGGTAAAAACAATAAACAAAATGATTATTTAACGTTTAAATTGGCAAAGAAAACTGATATTTGGCTGCATACAAAAGATATCCCAGGTTCACACGTCGTCATTCACTGCGATACACCTGACGAAACGACATTGCATGAAGCAGCGATGTTAAGTGCATATTTCAGCAAAGCACGTGAATCCTCTTCCGTGCCAGTCGATTATACTGAAATTCGCCAAGTGAAAAAGCCAAATGGATCTAAGCCTGGGTTCGTGATTTACTTCGAACAAAAAACATTGTTTGTCACACCAGATGAAAACCTGATTTTACAATTGAAAAACAAGTAACAACCAATAAGAAGGTTCCGTCTCAACATATTTGGTAGACGGAACCTTCCTAATTTATGTTTGTAATAGAAGCGTATTTGAATGTTCCAACATAACGATTAGCTTTAAAAATTAGTGTACACCTTACACGCGAATCGTCTCATCTGTTTGTATTTTGGTGAAAAAGGGACACTTTCATTGAAAATAAAGTGCTTTACAAATAGCGGCTGTGATGAAAAAGATAGAAATTTACCAAAAAGGCAACTTCTGTGGAGAGAGAAAAAACAGCTTTTGGGGTAAAAAACGAAATGAATTGAGCTTTTTTCGAGAAATATATCGTCATCCAAAATGTTTGATACATGTCTTTATGATGTGAGCATGTATAAAAAAATAAATATCTCGCTATTTCAATCAAAATAAACGATTGGATAAAAATTTTTAATAAAAAAATTTTACATACGCTGAAAAAACGTCCAAATTCGCTACTGGTCGATTTTAACATACAACTTATTTTAGGATAAGTGCCATTTAGATAAATAGACCTACTTTGTCACTTATTTAAAATTAAGTTGTATATCGTTTTCGCTATGCGACACAATCCAGGCATGAAAATAATCGACTTTAATTCGTAGAGGGGAAATATTTACTCTCCATTTCTAATTGGCTATAGCTATAGCAAAGCGCAAAAGTTTTAAGATGATTAATAGAAAAATGGTTCTAATAAACAAGTTAGTAACTATCCGCTTTAATAGTCTGATAATTCATTCAAATATTCAAATTTGATTGAAAATCAGCGAAAATCAGCTATACTTAATAGGAAAATCCATATGTTATTTTTTGTATTAATGGGGGACATTTATAATGAAAATCAAGATTGAGTTAGCACCAAACAAAAAGCAAAAACCAGAAGCATCCGCTCTTGGATTCGGTAAATTTTTCACAGACCATATGTTTATTTTAGATTATACAGAAGGGCAAGGTTGGCATGACCCACGTATCGTTCCTTATCAACCAATTACATTAGACCCTTCTAGTAAAGTATTCCACTACGGGCAAACTGTATTTGAAGGATTAAAAGCCTATGTAACAGAAGAAAATGAAGTGTTATTATTCCGCCCACAAAACAACTTTAAACGATTAAATTTATCGAGTGAGCGACTATGTATTCCAGCTGTAGATGAAGAGCTGGCATTAGAGGCATTAAAGCAATTACTCACAATTGAACGTGAATGGATTCCAAATGCACCAGGTACGTCTTTATACATTCGTCCATTTGTAATTGCGACAGATTCCTATTTAAGTGTAGCCCCATCTCAAACATACCAATTTATGATTATCCTATCACCGGTAGGCTCATATTATGCAAACGGCTTAAACCCTGTCAAAATTTTAGTAGAGCAGCAATATGTACGTGCGGTTGCCGGTGGTACTGGGGAAGCAAAAACAGGTGGCAACTATGCAAGTAGCTTAAAAGGACAAAAACTGGCAAATGAAAATGGCTATGATCAAACATTATGGTTAGATGGGAAAGAACATAAATTCGTAGAAGAAGTAGGCAGCATGAATATCTTCTTCAAAATTAACGGGAAAGTAATCACTCCTGCATTAAACGGCAGTATTTTAGCTGGGATTACACGTGATTCGATCATCAACATTTTACATTATAAACAAATCCCAGTTGAGGAACGCCGCATTTCTATTGACGAAATCATCCAAGCACATAAAGACGGACAATTAGAAGAAGCATTCGGAACAGGGACAGCTGCTGTTATTTCACCAATTGGCGAGTTAAAATATTTAGACGAAAAGTTTGTCCTGAACAACGGTGAGATTGGGGCAGTCTCACAATTATTATATGATACATTAACAGGTATACAAACTGGTAAGCTAGAAGATCCTTTTGGCTGGATTGTTAAACTGTAATGAATTTAAAAGACACAACTCGCTCTATTTTAGCGCAAGTTGTGTCTTTGCTTTATTGACTAGCTAGTTTGATAGTTTAAAAAATCATATGCTTGAATTGCTAATTGTAGCACTCATCTTTTCTAGTCGATATATAATCTTCGCCCACTAATTCCTTCATCTTTTCAAGAAAATAGGATAATGTTTTCATTTTTACTCTTAAAAGTGGAAATATTAAAATTAAAAATCCTCTTAATATTTATGCGAAAGTAGTGAGAACATGAGTATTTTTAGAATATATATGCAAGACTTATAAACAATATATCACTGTACCCTTTTTCATCATTTTGACGAATAATAGTTGGTCTATAGGTTAAAGAAGGAATGATTATGAGTGGCGCTAATCTAGCTAACGGATTGCTAGAGTTTTTTCTGAATCACAAATAAAGGTGAAGAAATATTTTTTAGGGAAATATAAATAAAAATGATAAGTAACAAATTGGGTTATTATTTATACACTTTCTCTCTATTAAATCTGTCAAGGTAGGCTACCAAACGATCATATTCTACGGAAAACACATCCTTTATACCGAACTGATCTTCTGTTTCTCCTATAACTTTAGCAAATTTATTATATAAACCATGGACATATTTATGATGACGATGCGCATGAAATTGAATTTCCTCTGGCTTTCCATCCTCTCTTTCAAGATAGTTTATCCATTGTTGAAAATAACGAACGAATACTAAGCTACCTTGATACTGCTTTTCTACAATGGCACAATCTACGAATACCATATGTTTGTCCTCAAAATTATTTTCACGTGTCCCATATGAATAGCAAATTGCCGCGATTATCTCGTCTTCATCATTGATAAAATTAACAATATTTGTTTCACCCATCATAATATAAAGACTGCCAACAGCTTCTAGTAATGAATAATCATTAGAAAATATATTTCGATTACGCAAAAAGAATAGGATGAACTTCTCATAATCTTCTTCCTTCTTACATAGAACCAATTTCATCTCTTCACCCTCCATCACTATGAACGAATGTCACCCAATTTCCATTAATGAAAATAGATATATATGTAAAATGACCACTATAATTTTAAATATTTTGATCAAGAATATTTATGCTTCATTCATAAAATAGAATCTTGAATCTTTTAGCATAGTTCATTCACTACAATGATTTCTCAATGCACTCCTTGACCCATCTTCCTCTCAATGTTTCAACATGAGCCATCACCGTGCTTAATATCTATCACTTAATATATAAATTCTAATAGTAGGACATTACAGGGTTTAACCTTAATAGGTCAAACCCTTTTTTCTAGCCTTATTATTTACCAAAACCACTTCCTTTTCCTGGTTTTTGCACAGGCGGTAACGGTAGAATTTGTATAGTTACCATATATTTACACCTCCTTCTAAAAAGCTTTAACATCTTCAGAAATGAAACTTCCTATCAATGCAAGGTGTTATTTTTTGAATATTCATAAGAATTATATAAGCTCCATTAGCTTCTACTATAGATTATAAAGGTTAAAATTAGGTTAAATTTTACTTAAATTTTCTATGTAGAGACACGCTACACTCTTCCTTTTTTTACTGCTACTCCGCCAACTCTATATAGAACCACAATAATTTCAATTATTTTTTGTAAATTCCCTGCTTTACGCAAAAAAGCCCAGCTCATGCTGGGCTTCCATCCACTATGCTCCTGCGGTTGTCATTGCTACGCAATCACAATCCTCGTCGCATACAAAACTTAAAGCTCTCCAGCTTTAAGTTTTGCGTGCCACTCTTTCAAGAACGGGATTTGATCTGCTTGAATTGCGCCTGATTCGTTTGCTGCTTCTACTAAGTAATCGAAGTTTGTTAAGGATACATATTTCACGCCGATTTCGTCGAATGCTTTTTCTGCTTTTGGTAAGTTGTATGTATACACACATACGACGCCTACTACTTCACAGCCTGCTGCGCGTAATGCTTCAACTGCTGTAATCGAAGAGCCGCCTGTTGATACGATATCTTCTACTACAACTACTTTTTGACCTGGTGCGTATTTGCCTTCGATTTGGTTGCCGCGGCCGTGCTCTTTTGCTTTTGAGCGTACGTATACCATTGGTAACTCTAAAATATCCGATACCCAAGCAGCGTGTGGGATACCTGCTGTGGCAGTTCCTGCTACTACTTCTGTTTCAGGGAAAAATTCTTTAATGTTTTGTGCTAATCCATTTGCTAGCTGTTTACGAATAACAGGATCTGAAATCGTTAAACGTGTGTCACAATAAATAGGTGATTTAATACCTGAAGCCCAAGTAAATAAATCTGTTGGGTTTAATTCTACTGCCCCAACCTTTAGCATAGCGTGTGCGATTTCGTTTTGTAATGTCATAATTATTTTGCCTCCCATAATTCACAAACTTCTTTATATGCAGCTACTGGATTAGCTGCGCCTGTAATAGCACGTCCTACTACGATTAATGACGAACCGTCTTGACGTGCCCCGTCCGGTGTTGCAATGCGTTTTTGGTCATGTATTTCTCCGCCTGCCATGCGAATACCTGGCGTTACGCGAAGGAAGTCCTCACCGCATACCTCTGCAATGGCACGTGCTTCATGCACTGAACAAACAACCCCATTTAAACCAGCTGATTTTGTGAGCTGTGCATAATGTAGTACAGCATCAATTAAAGGCAGATCAATGCGTTGTTCGTTGCGCATTTGTTCTTCTGTCGTTGATGTTAGTTGTGTTACGGCGATTAAAGCTGCACGCTTTTTCCCTACAGGGGTACCTGCCTCTAAGCCTTCCAGTGCACCTTCCATCATATGTTTGCCACCTGCTGCATGAACATTAACTAAGTCCACACCTAATCGTGCTAAACCTTTCATTGCAGACTTTACCGTATTTGGAATGTCATGAAGTTTTAAATCTAGGAAAATGTCGTGGCCTTGTTCTTTAATTTTGCGCACGATATCTGGCCCTTCCTGCATATATAACTCCATGCCCACTTTGACAAAAAGTTGCTCCTCAAACTGGCTTAAAAATTGAAACACTTCTTTCTCACCTGGAAAGTCTAGTGCAATAATCGGTTTATCGTTCATGTTAACGGTGACTCCTTCCAATAAGTTCTGTAATATGCTCCACACCTAGCTCGTCTAACTTTGCTGGTAGCGCATCAATGATCGTCGGGCATACGAAATGATCGACAAAGTTTGCCGTACCAACCGCGACAGCTGAAGCACCTGCTGACATAAAGTCGACTACGTCTTGTGCGTTCATCACACCGCCCATTCCAATAATCGGAATATTTACATTTTTATATACTTCATATACCATACGAATCGCTACTGGTTTAACCGCTGGGCCTGATAAACCGCCCGTGCCATTTGCAATCACTGGCTTTCCTGTTTTTTCGTGCAGACGCATACCGATCAGTGTATTAATCATCGTAATTCCGTCTGCACCACCTGCTTCTACCGCTTTTGCGATATCCACAATATTGGTTACGTTCGGTGAAAGTTTTACGTAGACTGGCACACTTGATACCGCTTTAACGGCCTCTACTAATTCACGCGCAGTCGCTGGATCTGTACCGAATTGAATGCCCCCACACTTAACGTTCGGGCATGAAATATTTAATTCTAATGCATGAACGTTCGGTGCTTTCGAAATACGCTCCGCTACTTCTACATAGTCTGCCACTTCAGTACCCGCAACGTTCGCGATAATTGGTACATCATACCCTTCTAAGAAAGGAAGTTCTTCTGCCATTACTTTCTCAATTCCTGGGTTTTGAAGCCCAATCGCATTTAACATACCCGCTGAAGTTTCTGCTACACGTGGCGTTGGATTCCCGCTACGTGTTTCTACTGTCGTCGCTTTAATCATAATCGCACCTAGCTTTGATAAATCATACAGTTGTGCGTATTCACGACCGAAGCCAAAACAGCCTGACGCTGGCATAATTGGGTTCTTTAGTTCTAATCCTGGTAACGAAATATTGATACGGCTCATAGTGCCACAACTCCTTTCGGGAATACTGGCCCATCTGAGCATACTTTTACATAATCTTTTTCGACATTTTCTGTTGTGTTGCATACACAAGCGAAACATGCACCAATCCCACAAGCCATACGTTCTTCAAAGGATAAATAACCTGGTTTATCTGGGAATTGTGCTTCTAGTGCTTTTAACATCGGCAGTGGTCCACATGAATAGAACACATCAAACTCAGGCTGTAACTCATCTAATAAGTTTGTCACAAACCCCTTTGTTCCTTTTGTTCCGTCCGCTGTGACATAATGTGTATCGCCTAAATGGCTAAACTGTTCTTCATAAAAACAAACATTTTCCGATTGGAATCCTAATACATGAATTGTACGTATACCACGTGCATTTAATTGCTTAGCTAATTCATATAATGGAGGTACACCGATACCGCCTCCTACAAGCAATGCCGTACCGCCCTCTGGTACTGCATCAACCGGGAAGCCATTACCGATTGGCCCTAAAATATCTATCGTATCGCCTACTTGTTTTAACGATAAAATTTCAGTTCCACGACCCTCTGCACGATAGATCATCGTAAATTCATTTGTTTCCTTATTAATATTGGCAATACTAATTGGACGTCGTAATAGCGGTTCGAACATATCGGCTACACGTACATGCACGAACTGCCCAGGAGTCATTTCCTGGACAAGCTCGCCTTGTACTGTAAGCTCAAAAATATTATGAGCAATTTTCGATTGCTGAACGACCGTCATTCGTTCTTGGCGAATCATATTAGTGTACTACCTCCGCTTTTGGCATTTCTTCAGCAGTGAATGTCATCGACTCGATTACACGTAGCATCGCTTCAGCAGTATCAAGTGATGTTAAACATGGTACACCGTTTTCTACTGACTCACGACGAATACGGAAGCCGTCACGTGCTGGTTGCTTGCCTTTTGTTAATGTGTTCACAACAAGTTGTGCTTCACCGTTTTGAATTACATCGATTAATGTTTTACCTTTTGCACCGATTTTTTCAACAACATCTGTACGTATACCTGCTGCTTCAAAGCTGCGTGCTGTGCCTTCTGTTGCCATAATACGGTAGCCTACTGTTGAGAAGCGTTTGGCAATCGCAATTGCTTCTTCTTTATCTTTATCTGATACTGTGAATAATACAGTACCGTGCGTTTTAATTTCCATACCTGCTGCTACTAAGCCTTTGTAAAGTGCTTTTTCAAGTGTAGAATCTTTACCCATTACCTCACCTGTTGACTTCATTTCAGGTCCTAATGTAATGTCAACACGGCGTAGCTTCGCAAATGAGAACACTGGTACTTTTACGAATACACCTGTTTGTTCTGGCGCTAAGCCTGGTTTGTAACCTTGCGCTACGATCGATTGACCAAGAATCGCTTTTGTTGCGATATTTGCCATTGGGATATTCGTAATTTTTGATAAGAATGGTACTGTACGAGAAGAACGTGGGTTTACTTCGATTACGTAAATTTCCCCTTCACTCATTACATATTGAATGTTCATCAGACCAACAATGCCTAAGCCTTTTGCTAAACGTGTTGTGTAGTCTACAAGCGTTTCTTTTTGTGCCTCTGTTAATTTTTGTGGTGGATATACAGAGATTGAGTCACCAGAGTGAACCCCTGCACGCTCAATGTGCTCCATAATACCTGGGATTAATACATTTTCACCATCACAGATTGCATCTACTTCGATTTCTTGACCTGTTAAATAACGGTCAACTAATACTGGGTGATCTGGAGAAGCTTCTACCGCATGCTCCATATAGTGTGCTAACTCATCCATATTGTATACAATTTCCATTGCACGTCCGCCAAGTACGTATGATGGGCGTACTAATACTGGGAAGCCTAACTTTTCAGCAATTGCCATTGCGCCTTCTGCTGAAGTAGCTGTATCACCAGGAGGTTGTGGAATGTTTAATTGTTGTAATGCTTGCTCAAACTTATTACGGTTTTCTGCACGATCGATGTCTTCTAAAGTTGTCCCTAGAATTTTCACGCCATTTGCTTCTAATTTATCCGCTAAGTTAATCGCTGTTTGACCACCAAATTGCACGACTACCCCAATCGGTTGCTCTAAATCGATGATGTGCATGACGTCCTCAATCGTTAACGGCTCGAAGTATAATTTATCTGAAATCGAGAAGTCAGTCGATACTGTTTCAGGATTTGAGTTAATAATAATCGCTTCATAGCCTGCTTCTTGAATTGCCCATACAGAGTGTACTGTCGCATAGTCAAACTCTACCCCTTGACCGATACGAATCGGACCAGAGCCTAGTACAACGACAGATGGCTTGTCAGATTTAATCGACTCATTTTCTTCTTCGTACGTGCCGTAGAAGTACGGTGTTTGCGATTCAAATTCCGCTGCACATGTATCAACCATTTTATACACCGGAATAATGCCGTGTTCTTTACGGAATGCATACACTGCTTCTGCCGTTGTTTCCCAAAGCTCTGCGATTTTACGATCTGCAAAGCCTAAACGTTTTGCTGTACGTAATACATCTTTATCGTTTTTATTTTCTGCAAGTGTCGCTTCCATATCGACGATTTTCTTTAATTTGTGTAAGAAGAATAAGTCGATCGCTGACCACTCGTGAATTTGCTCGATTGTTACACCGCGGCGTAATGCTTCACCGATGAAGAATAAACGCTCGTCACCTGCTTTACGAATACGTTTTTCGATCCAAGAATCTGTTAACTCTTCTGGGTGTTTCATTTCGATATGGTAGTGACCTGTTTCAAGTGAACGAACTGCTTTTAACATCGCTTCTTCGAACGTACGGCCAAGTGCCATTACTTCACCCGTTGCTTTCATTTGTGTACCTAAGTTACGTTTTGCTGATTCGAATTTATCGAATGGCCAGCGTGGAATTTTCGCTACGATGTAGTCAAGCGCTGGCTCGAAGCAAGCAAATGTAGAACCTGTAACTGGGTTTTTAATTTCATCTAACGTTAAACCGACAGCGATTTTTGCTGCTAATTTTGCAATTGGGTAACCCGTTGCTTTTGAAGCGAGCGCCGATGAACGTGATACACGTGGGTTAACTTCGATTACATAGTATTGGAAGCTATATGGATCAAGCGCTAATTGTACGTTACAGCCACCTTCAATTTTTAATGCACGGATAATATCTAAAGAGATATTACGTAACATTTGATTTTCACGGTCAGATAATGTTTGCGTTGGTGCAACTACGATTGAGTCACCAGTATGAATACCAACTGGGTCAAAGTTTTCCATATTACATACAACAATCGCGTTGTCTGCTGAGTCACGCATTACTTCGTATTCAATCTCTTTATAACCAGCGATTGATTTTTCAAGTAAACATTGTGTTACAGGTGAATATTTTAAACCTGATGTAACGATTTCCTCTAAGTCCTGGTCATTGTAACAAATACCGCCGCCAGTACCACCAAGTGTAAATGCTGGACGTACGATTACTGGATAGCCGATACGTGCTACTAATGCTTTCGCTTCTTCCATGTTATGGATGATGTCTGACTCAGGTACTGGAGCACCTAATTCGTACATTAAGTTACGGAATAGATCGCGGTCTTCTGCTTTATGAATCGCATCTAATTTTGTCCCAAGAATTTCGATTCCTAGCTCATCTAAAATACCTGACTCATCTAACTCGATCGCCATATTTAACCCTGTTTGACCACCAAGTGTTGGTAGGATTGCATCTGGACGTTCTTTACGTAGAATGCGTGACACAAACTCTAAAGAAATTGGTTCGATATATACTTTGTCAGCGATTTCTGTATCTGTCATAATTGTCGCTGGATTTGAATTGATTAGGATAACACGGTAGCCTTCCTCTTTTAATGAAAGACACGCTTGTGTACCTGCATAGTCAAACTCTGCTGCTTGACCGATTACGATTGGACCTGATCCGATTACTAAAATAGTGTTAATATCTGTACGTTTAGGCATGTTGTTTCTCCTTTGCTGCTTCATTTTCCATCATTTCAATGAATTCATCGAATAAGTGATTTGAATCTTCTGGACCTGGTGAAGCTTCTGGGTGATATTGAACTGTGAAGATTGGGTATTTTTTATGACGAACCCCTTCACAAGTACCGTCGTTTAATGCAACGTGTGTTAATTCTAAATCTGTCTCTTTTAATGACTCGATATCAATGGCATAGCCATGGTTTTGCGATGTTAAATCTGTACGACCTGTGCGTAAATCTTTTACTGGGTGGTTCCCCCCGCGGTGACCGAATGGTAATTTGAATGATTTTGCGCCACACGCTAATGAGAAGATTTGGTGACCTAAGCAAATCCCGAACATCGGTACTTTACCGATTAAGTTTTTCACTGTTTCAATACCTTCTGCTACGTCCGTTGGGTTACCTGGGCCATTTGATAACATAATACCGTCTGGATGCCACGCTAAAATGCGCTCTGCTGGTGTGTTATAAGGCACGACTAGTACGTCACAGTCGCGTTTATTTAATTCTCGTAAAATCCCGTGTTTCATACCAAAGTCAATTAATACAACGCGTTTCCCACGTCCTGGTGACGGATAAGCTGCTTTTGGTGATACTTCTTTTACATGATGTGTAATAAGCGGTGTCGCTTGTAATTGCGCTACTACTTCTTCTACATTTACGTCTGCATCTGCTTCTGTTAAAATCGCACGCACTGCACCTTTTGTACGAATAATACGTGTTAATTTACGTGTATCAATTCCTTCGATACCTGGAATATCTTGTGCTTTTAAGTAGTCATTCAATGTCATATCTGAACGCCAATTCGATGGCTGATCCGCAAGCTCACGTACAACAAATCCACGGATAACAGGTGCAATTGCTTCGAAATCATCACGGTTAATACCATAGTTCCCGATGAGTGGATATGTTAGTGTAACAATTTGACCGTAAAATGATGGATCCGATAATGTTTCTTGGTAACCTGTCATTCCTGTTGTAAATACTACCTCACCTTGAGATGCACGGTCTGAACCGAATGCTGTCCCTGAAAATACAGTACCGTCTTCTAAAATTAATAAACGTTTTTTCATTATTCTGCCTCCTGATATACGATATTGCCTTCAAATATTGTTAGTACTGGCCAGCCTTGTGTCTTCCATCCTGTAAATGGTGTGTTACGCCCTTTTGACTTAAACTCTTCTGGATTTACTTCCATCTCTTTTTCAAGATCGATAATCGTAAAGTCTGCTGAAGCCCCTACTTCAATTTTGCCGTATGGTAAGTCGAAAATTTCTGCTGGTTTTGTTGCCATCCACTCAACTAATTGCTTTAATGTCCATTTACCCGTTTTTACAAAATGTGTATATAAAAGCGGGAATGCTGTTTCAAAGCCGACAATGCCGAATGGTGCACCCACCATACCACAGCATTTTTCCTCTACTGTGTGTGGTGCATGGTCTGTTGCGATACAGTCGATTGTGCCGTCAAGTAATGCTGCGTGTAATGAATCTTGGTCGTCTTTTGCACGTAATGGTGGATTCATTTTCCAATTTGCATCATCTGATGGGATGTCCATTTCTTCAAGTAAAAGATGGTGTGGACAAACTTCCGCCGTTACCTTAATGCCTGCTGCTTTTGCATCGCGTACTGCACGTACAGATTCTTTCGTTGAGACGTGGCATACGTGGTAGCGTGCACCCGCTGCTTCAGCTAGTAATACGTCACGCGCGATTTGGACAGATTCACAAATTGATGGGATACCTGGTAAACCAAGCTCTTTATTGCGTTTCCCCTCATGCATAACCCCTTCATAAATGAGTGAGTTATCTTCACAGTGCGCGACAACGACCGCATCTAAACGTGCAGCCTCTTTCATTTGTTCATACATTGTAGAGGCTAATTGAATCCCTACCCCGTCATCTGAGAAGGCTACAGCACCATTTGCTTTTAGCTCTTCCATATTTGTACGTTCTTCCCCTGAAATATCTTTTGTTAGTGAGCCATATGGCAATACACGAACAAGGGCACTTTCCTTAATTAGACCATTAATTAACTGCATGTTTTCGACTGAATCTGGTACTGGCTTTGTATTTGGCATCGCACAAATTGTTGTGAAACCACCACGTGCTGCAGCTAAAGAGCCTGTTGCAATCGTTTCTTTATGTTCAAAACCTGGCTCACGAAGATGTACGTGTACATCTACAAAACCTGGCGAAAGGAAGTTACCTTGTCCATCGATTACTTGAATAACACCTTTTCCTTCTGGCATCACACCGCCAATTTCTGTTACTTTGCCATCTTCAACTGTCACTGTTGCGTCGATTAACTCACCTTGTTCATTTAACATTTTTACGTTTTGAATAAATGTCATTGTCATCTTATTGTCGTCCCTTCAAAATCGTTTCTAGTATGGCCATACGTGCATATACACCATTTCGTACTTGTTGGAAAATACGAGAACGTTCACATTCTACTAATTCGTCTGCAATCTCTACATCGCGGTTCACTGGTGCTGGATGCATAATAATGGCGGTTTTTTTCATGCGTTTTTCACGTTCTACTGTTAAACCAAACTCCTCATGATAACTATCTTTTGAGAAGTTTTTACTTACCGCGTGTCGCTCATGTTGAATGCGAAGTAACATCACAACATCACTATCTTCTAATACTGCATCCCATGAATGGACCGCTTCAAAATCGCCTGCCCATTCTTCGGGGCAAAGGAAACGAACATTTGCCCCTAGTCTTGTGAGCGCCACCGCATTCGATTTGGCTACTCGGCTATGTGAAATATCACCTACAATCGTAATATTTAAGCCTTCAAAGTTGCCGAATTCTTTCTTAATTGTGTATAGATCCAGTAAGCTTTGGGATGGATGTTGCCCTGCCCCGTCACCTGCATTAATGACAGCGCAATTAATACCTTCTAGCAGTTCATTGTAGTATTCATCTTCTTTCGCGCGAATCACGACGGCATCTATACCAATCATTTCAAGTGTTTTTACTGTGTCATACATCGTTTCACCTTTTAATGCACTTGAAAACCCTGCATCAAACGGAATGACTGTACAGCCAATGCGGCGCTCTGCCATTTCAAAGCTTGTTTTTGTACGTGTACTTGGCTCGAAGAAAAGGTTCGCCACATTGTATGCTCGATCAAGCTGTGGCTGTTCGCCATTTTCAAAAGCCTGTGCTCGCTCTAAAATGTGTAAAATTTCCTCATTTGATAAATGCTCCATTGACAATAAATTTTTCATACATTGCGCCTCCGATTTGATTCGCTACTTACTAGTATAGAACTATTTTGACTATTCTCATTTGACAGATTGATGAAATATTCTTGATTTTCTTTTTCTTAAAAAAACCTCACTATACAAGATAGCGAGGCTTTGAGGGTGTGACAAGCTAAGACATCGTTCATAGACGTGCCTTCGTGTCTTTCCCCTTCCTTGCCTCTCTGGACAAATCTTAAAAGGTACTGCTATTTAATTATTGATGTTCGTACAAGTCTCCAGCGCCTTTATCGCGCCCTGGTAAGATTAAGTTTAATGCCACACCAATTAATGCTGATAACGCCATACCACCGATGGCAAAATCGCCAAATACAATTTGTGCATTACCGATACCGATGATTAAAATAACTGATGCAATCACCATGTTGCGGTTATTCCCGAAATCTACGCGGCTTTCAACGAACATACGTAAACCGCTCGATGCAATGATCCCGAATAATAAAATCGAAATACCGCCCAGTACCGCTGTTGGGATTGTTGAAATTAATGCCATGACTTTCCCCAAAAATGCGATTAACATTGCCGCTACTGCTGCACCGAAGATGACATAGATGGAGTACACTCTTGTAATCGCTAATACCCCGATATTTTCACCATACGTTGTTTTCGGTGGACCACCGATTAACGCACTAACAAATGTTCCTAAGCCATCCCCTAGTAATGAGCGATGAAGACCCGGATCTTTAATGTAATTTCGTTCTACGACTTTCCCTAATACTAATTGGTGACCGATATGCTCTGAAATGGTCACAATGACTACTGGTAACATTGCTGCTAAAATCGTTGTTGTTACGTTCAGTTCATAATCTACCCCTGGTATTAAGAAGGTTGGCATCGCAAACCATGCTGCCTCTTTTACCGGCTCAAAGTTCACAATTCCGATCGCTACAGAGTAGATATATCCGATGATTAACCCTAATAAAATCGGCATGGCGCTTAAAATATTTTTAAAGTACACATTAAATACGATGGCTGCCAACAACGTGACAAGCGCTGCTGAGAAATGTTTAAAGCTATACACTTTTACATCCATCATCTGACCTGTTGCTTCATCTAACTGCTGCACTGTAATATTCATCGCCATGTCAACCGCTGTTCCTGCTAAGCCTAATCCGATTACGATAATTACAGGTGCTACTACAATAGGTGGCAGTAAAGCCATTAACCATTTATAGCCTGTCTTCCAAATAAGCAACGCGACAATCCCGTAAATAATCCCGACGCCCATTGCGCCAATCATTGCGTTCCCTGGCGTAACCGCTACGCCTGCGTTATTAAGCCCTGCTACAGAAATAATCGGCGTAATAAAGGCGAATGATGAGCCTAAGTATGCTGGCACTTTAAATTGTGTAATTAATAGGAAGATAATCGTGGCAATCCCACTCGTTAACAGGGCAATCCCTGGATCAAGACCTACTAATTTTGGTACTAAAATAGTTGAACCGAACATGGCAAATAAATGTTGGAAACTTAATGTAATTAACTGTACAATACTTGGTTTTTCGTTGATATCTAATACTGGTTTTGTAGACACCGTTTGTTCCTCTTTTCTACTCTGCTTCTTTATGAATCGTCACGATATCCTGACCGTCAACTTCTTCTAAATTGACTACAATTCGCTCATGTCCGGCTGTCGGAATGTTTTTGCCAACGTAATCGGCACGAATTGGTAGTTCTCGATGTCCTCTGTCTACTAATACGGCTAATTGGATTTGAGAAGGTCTTCCTAAATCCATCACGGCATCGAGTGCTGCACGCACTGTACGTCCCGTATATAACACATCATCGACGAGCACAATTTTTTGATCGTTCACTTGATAGTCAATGTCGACTTGCTGTACTTGTGCTTGGTCGTTTACTTGCTTTGTCGATAAATCATCCCGGTAAAGCGTAATATCTAGCTCCCCCGTACGAATCGCTTTTCCTTCGATATGTTCAATTCGCTCTGCTAAGCGCTTCGCTAAAAATGCCCCACGCGTCTTAATCCCAACTAAAATGACTTCATCAATCCCTTTATTGCGCTCGATGATTTCATGGGCGATACGCGTAATGGCTCTGTTCATTGATGGCCCATCTAATAGCTCTGTTATATGTGCCATAACGATTCTCCTTTCATTGATGTATTTGTTATGGTATGTTGTGTTTCAACGAAAATAAAAAACCCTCTAGTCACCTAGAGGGTTGGAAAGTGCATGTTGAAATAAACGCATCCGAAAAATCTGCCCACAGATATCCCGATGGTTCTCACATTATACCTTCTCAGCCTCTCTGGACTGCCATTAAAGGTGACATTATTTAAAGTAATTTGTGCTATACGGCTCGCTCTCGTCAAGCTCGTTTTTTTCACTGTTGTCAGTATATGCTTCTTTATATAGCCTGTCAACAAAACGACAAAAGGTCAGACAACTAAAACGAAATGTTCTACAAGCGTGAATTATCTGTTAATTTTTCGTGCTGTTTTATAGGTGATATTTCTCCTTTTATCCTACAACTCATAATGAGCAAATATCAAAATATATATTACCATTTCGGTAACCGTTGCTTTCCGCTGCGGCACTCGCTTTCCACGGGCGAGATCAAGCCTCCTCGTCGCTCATGCTTCGCTCCTGCGGGGTCTTGATTGTCTCGCTTTTCCCGTAGGAGTCTCGTGCCTCCTCTACAAGCAACTAGTGTTCAATAAAAAATGAGTTGCTAAAAAATAATGAAATATCCTCATTGATTATAATAGAAGCTAGGTGATTATACGTACAAACAGAAAGTAAATGATTCCTTATAGAGAAGATAAATGTTTTTTCTAGAATATCGAGAAGCATTCACTTTTTTTGCCGTAGCGCGCCATAGCCACAGGAGCCGTAACAGGAGATCCAAACAGGCCCCGCCTGTTTTAGCTCCTGTGTAGGCTGTGGCAAAGCGCGGA
>NZ_JBYQFK010000013.1:0-119750 GCF_057837305.1 Lysinibacillus sp. RU7
GATGGCAGGAAAGGTTTATTGGATACTCAAATTCTATCGTTCTCTCAAAAGCTACCCCAACAATTGACAAAGGACCAGAAATATTGCTCCTGCGGTGGTCACATCAAAATGCCACCATCCTCGTCGCAAAGGAGCCGTCTCAAAATGTTTTTTCAGACAGCTCCTTTTATGTGTTAGTAATAATGCTAACGATTGCGTCAATTTCAGTGATAATTTACTTGTTAAAATTTCGCTAATTCGAATGTTTGTACCACTGAACTGAACGGCTTAATCGTTTTGAGCTCATTTTTTTATCGTATCCGCAACCTTCTGATTGTACGAGTTATATATTATATTCGTACATTTTTGTATCTGTAATGATTTTAAAGTGTAAGCCTTTATTGTGGTCACTCACTTCATGACGAATTTCATCTAAATTAACGAGTTGATTTGATCCGACAAATTGAGACAGTGTCTCAAGGAGTTCAGTAAAGGCATTTGAAAACATTTGGCGCATATTGTCAAAATCGATATTGCGGAAGCTACCAGCAATATCGTACACTTCAATAGAATTTAGCTGCTTGGCTGCACCGGCAAAGCGATCATCATAAACTGTGTAACTTTCATCTGTAATGACGATCAGATGTAAAATCTCTCCGGTAGCTGTACGTAATTCAATATTCGTTTTGTGTTTTTTGACATCTGTAATTTCATGAATACCGTGTGTATGCTTAATAAAAAATAACGACATGTTGTGAGCCCCCTAAACAGTTGTTATATTACATTTTATTTTAAAATAAAATGTAGTAAAAGTTAGTAAAGTACCATTTTTTACATATCATTACTACGTCACACCTAATTAGAGGTGATTTTATTCACCGTATAATAGTCGTATAAGTAGTGCAAAATGTCTTGTCCGTTTTCCTCTAAAAGGGTTTCTGTCTGTTGGACAAGTGTAACTTTCGTTTTCTCTTCATGAATCATATTTTCTTCGACCATCAGTTCAATTGTTACTTCCCCATGAATAGCTAATTCATTGTCGATTGTCTGATTAATGCCGTATGCATCAAATAAGCTAGGTTGCCAAGTGCCAGTAATTAGTAATACATTTTCCTGTTGGCTTGGCTCATAATGCCACTGCACATCACGTAGAATGGATTTAAATAGGTCGTTGATTGTAAATGTTTGATCGTTATATGTGACTTCAATTGCTCGAATGGAATGCACGTCTTGTGAGATAGCGGTTGCCGCTTGATCGGCTGCTGAATTAATACCAGATGCAGCATCTTTAATTTGTACAAGAGTATCTGAACACCCTACTAAACAAAGTGTAAGCATACTTGTTGATAATATCGTATATAATTTTCGCATGGTAATTCCTCCGTATTTTATACATCTCATCTTGTACTCATCTTACTAAATCTTTTGCCCTGAAAAACGTTAACTTTCCAGGTTTATGTGAATATTTTTTAACATCTTTATGCACTGCTGGTGAATAAATAGAAATCCAAATATGTCGGTAGTGAACATAAAAATAAGTTGTGGGTAGATTAGGGTGGAAATAACTCGTAGGAGGGGGTAAGTACGATTATGCGTATTGATGATGAAATTCTCGATAAATTAGGTGTTTATTTTGTCTATCATGATATATATGGGCGTTACGGCATTACATTTGAAAGCTTTGTAACACGTTGGAGTAAAGGAATATTAGACCTTTATTAGGCATAAAAAATGCTTGTTGTGCGATGACAACAAGCATTTTTATTAAAATTTTTTTTGAATCCATTCATTTGCTTCGAGCCAGTTGTTGACACGAATAACATTTGAAGGAATAGATAACTGGTTATATGGTGTATTAAATAGCAACACCGGAATATTTAGTTCCTCTGCAATCATGACGGCATTATCATGTTTGTCTTCGAAAAACGCATCAACCTGATATTGGCGAGCCGCTGCAATTTTATCGTGACTGCCGATGAGTTCGATATGATGATAAGGAATTTGTTGCTCTTGGAACCAATTCGTTGTCACATCAAACACATTTTCCCCACGAGCTGATATATAAAATAGCTCATATACATTTTCCCAGGCATTTAAAATTTGTTTTGCATGTGTTGCTGCTTCACTTACTGCATACATAGCTGGTTCATTTTCCTTAAACCATGCGTTAAAGCTAGCACGGTCGATTGGATGGGGGAATGCGCTTAAAAAATCATATTCGACTACATCATTCAGTGTAATATTGACATTGTACTCTTTATTAATATGTGGAATTAATGTCGCAGGGCATGTAACTGTTCCATCAATATCAATCCCAAAGCGTGGTTTTGTTTTGGATGTCACGCGGAAACACCTCTCTTATGCATTCGCTTTTGTGTCAGCTTCACGCTGTTGTGCCATTTCAGCAGCCAGCTTATCAATTTCTTTTTTCAGTTCGTCTACCATCGTTTCTTCAGGTACTTTACGCACTGTTTTCCCTTTCATGAATAGAAGGCCTTCACCACGCGCACCGGCAATCCCGATATCTGCTTCACGAGCTTCTCCAGGACCATTCACCGCGCAACCTAATACAGCTACTTTTAATGGTACATTTAGTTTAGAAATATATTCTTCTACTTCGTTTGCAATCGAGATCAGGTCAATTTCGATACGACCACAAGTAGGGCAAGAAATTAATGTCGCCATATTCGATGCAAGACCGAATGATTTTAGTAATTCACGTGCGACTTTTATTTCTTCTACTGGGTCTGCTGAAAGTGAAATACGAAGTGTATTACCGATGCCTTTCGAAAGAATAGCACCAAGACCAGCAGCTGATTTGACTGTACCTGCAAATAGGGTACCTGATTCTGTAATACCTAAGTGTAGCGGATAGTCAAATGCTTGTGCCGCTTTTTCATAGGCTTCAATCGCTAAGTTTACATCAGAAGCTTTCATCGACACGATAATGTCGTGGAAGTCTAGGTCTTCTAAAATTTTAATATGGTGTAGCGCTGATTCAACCATCCCATCAGCTGTAGGGTAGCCGTATTTTTCTAAAATATGGCGCTCTAATGAACCTGCATTTACACCGATACGAATCGGAATATTTTTCGCTTTCGCTGCGTTAACAACTGCTTCTACCTTTTCACGACGACCGATATTCCCTGGATTAATACGAACTTTATCAATGCCGTTTTCGATCGCTTTTAATGCTAAACGGTAGTCAAAGTGAATATCTGCAACAAGCGGAATGTTAATTTGTTTTTTAATATCGGCAATCGCATCAGCTGCGCGCTCATCAGGAACAGCTACACGCACGATTTGACAACCAGCTTCTTCTAAACGTTTAATTTCTGCAACAGTGGCTTCTACATCATGTGTTTTTGTTGTACACATACTTTGAATAACTACTTCATTGTTACCACCAATCGTTAAATTACCAACACGTACAGGGCGTGTTTTTGTACGGTGAACGATTTCACTCATTTCATTTCTCTCCTTTTCGGGCTTTAATACATAAGCCGTCACTGAAACCTATTTTAGCAGTCTGTGAAAGTAAAAAACAAGGAAGAATAACTGATTTATTATTTTTCACAACGATTTACTGGTTTTATCGGGATTAAAACTTCTTCACCAGCAACTAATGATTGCTTTTCAAGATGTGGATTATATCGAAAAAATAGAGTAAGTCGTTCGGATTGAGAGATATTATATTCGTAAGGTACTGCCGCAAATAAACTATAAATGGTATCGTTTGGAGTGACTTTTACACGTACGGTTTCATATTCAACTATTTGTACACAATCGCCTTCATAAAACTCTGCTAAAGGTAATGTACCTTCCTGTAAGTCAATTTTAATCACGGCGGCAACAACAAAAAATAGAACGGTCCATAAAAGTAAGCGCAAAAAAATCCCTCCTTGCACAACACTATATGTGTGAATGAGAGATTCATGCTTATTTTTAGGACTGTTTTGGATATTTTGTTAAAGCAATGATAATAAATAACATTGTGATAAAGATTCCTATTAAAGTAGTCCACGTGCCTGATAATGGGAACATCTCAGAGACAATGGAAATGAGTATTGCCCATGTAGCGGCAAAAGCAGCGGTACGCCAAATATGACGATATTCACCGCGGCGTTTCATGATTCTACTGAAAAAATAACCAGCCAATGCATATAAACTAATACGTGCAAAAATTAATAGAGTCGTAAAAATAAATAAGAAAATAAAGGCAAATGGGTAAAGTAACCACTGAATATCAGCAAGGTACTCCGGTAAGCCATCGATGTTTAGTACATTTTCGTTTACGCCTGTTGTAAATTGCCCGAATGAAAAAGCGGTTATAAGGGTAATCAATATAAATACATATTGAATGACTTTTCCAATGGATAAAATTCGGTAGGCGGCTAATTTTTTAGGGTTTATTAAACTATCAATAAATAATTGTGAGTGTTTCATGTCGTTTCTCCTCCACACGCAAGTTTACCATGAAAAGTGTAGAAGGAAAATGAACATTGCTTGAAACCTTTTGGCGTATTGTACGTAAATCGAATAGAAAGGAGAGGTTTTATGGATATCGTTGCATGGATTTTAATCATTGCATTTTTTGCGATTGCATTTATTGGGCTCATTTATCCGATTATTCCATCGGTGCTGTTTATAGTAGGTGGATTTGTCGTATACGGTTTATTTTATAGTTTTAGTGAACTGCCTTGGTGGTTTTGGTTAATTGAGATTTTATTAGTTGTGTTATTATTTGGTGCAGATACAGTTTCGAATTTAATTGGCGTCAAGAAATTTGGTGGCTCAAAAGCAGGCATGTGGGGGAGTACAATCGGATTGCTCGTCGGACCGTTTGTCATTCCGTTTGCTGGTATTTTAATTGGTCCATTTTTAGGGGCGGTAATAGCAGAGCTTCTTATCACAAAATCAGATTGGGAGCAAGCATTAAAAACAGGCATCGGTTCACTGGTCGGCTTTTTAACATCGGTGATCACAAAGGGCATTTTGCAAGCAATTATGATTATATTATTTGTGATCGCTATTTAATCTACTTAAATTTCCGTCAAAAGGCTGATTTGCCATTTTGAGTGCTTTTTTAGTTGAACGTCTGGGCTAATTTTGATACCTTAGTTAGTGGAATCATCTTAATTCTATTTATTTCAAGGAGGAACTTAATTATGGCTTACAAATTACCAGAATTAACTTATGCTTACGATGCATTAGAACCACATATCGATGCACGCACAATGGAAATCCACCATTCTAAACACCACAATACGTATGTAACAAACTTAAACGCAGCAGTAGAAGGTACTGAATTCGCTGAAAAAGACATCAACGAACTAATTGCGAACTTAGACGCTCTACCAGCGGATAAGCAAACAGCTGTACGTAACAACGGTGGCGGTCACGCAAACCACACATTATTCTGGGAAGTCATCGCGCCAGGCGGTTCGAATACACCAGTTGGTGAGGTTGCAAAAGCAATCGACGCTAAATTCGGTTCTTTCGATGCATTCAAAGAAGAGTTCGCTAAAGCGGCAACAACTCGTTTCGGTTCAGGTTGGGCTTGGTTAATCGTTGAGGGTGACGGTGTAGCTGTAACATCAACTCCAAACCAAGACTCTCCAGTAATGGAAGGTAAAACACCAATCTTAGGTTTAGACGTGTGGGAGCACGCTTACTACTTAAACTACCAAAACCGTCGTCCAGACTACATCACTGCATTCTGGAACGTAGTGAACTGGGACGTAGTAGAGAAAAAGTTCCAAGAAGCAAAGTAATCGCGAAGATTTTAGCTGTTCTTCGAAATCTACAGTTTGCGACGAAAGCGAAGCGGCAGGAGCACTACTGGGACGTAGTAGAAGCTAAATTCCAAGCAGCTAAATAATAAAAATCGGCACTAGGCGATTTTTATTATTTCTGCACTGAAAGCGAAGCGACAGGTGCAAAATAATCGCGAAGATTTTTGCTGTTCTTCGAAATCTACAGTTTGCTATTCATATAAAAAATACCTCTAATGTTAACATTAGAGGTATTTTCTATTGCCTAAAGTATAAGTGTATAGCGGCTAAATTAGTTTTTACGAAATGAACAGCGCAATAAAAAAAGCGCCTACCCCTAAAACAACACTCCCAATCCAATAAAAAGACGCCAACCCAAACTGCCGTGCTTTCACAAGTTGCAGCGTTTCATAGCTATATGTAGAAAAAGTTGTAAAGGCACCTAAAAAGCCAATCCCTACTAATTGATACAATGTATCGGCAACATCATTGGCTATAAGGAGCCCTAACAAAAAAGCACCTATTATATTAACGATGCAAGTAGGAAATGGAAAGCCTTTATGAATAGTAGATAATTTTTTACTCACAATAAATCGACTAATCGCGCCAAAAAATCCACCAATCATGACAAAAATCATGATGGAACACCTCCACTCCCAAGCTTATAGCCAATCAAGCTAAGAAAAAGACCACCAATCATCGAACAACTAATGTAAAGAAAAGCGGTTCCATATAATTCATCAGAAACGAGTGTAGCCGTTTCATAGCTGAATGTAGAAAAGGTTGTAAAAGCGCCAAGTACACCCGTTGTTAAAGCAAGTCGTATATGTGGATAGTTATTAAATAACGTTCCACTCAGAATAAAGCTAAGCAGGAAGCACCCAACTAAATTAGCAATCAATGTTGCGAGTGGAAATCCACCCTCATATATAACGATTTGGCTTAGGCAATATCGGAGCAATGCACCAACTGCCCCTCCGACTCCAACAGCGAATAATTCCATGTAATTCACCTCGATGTATATCCTCTTTTATTATTTAACAAGATATCAGGAAAAATGGAAACCTTTTCGCGACCAACCTAGTCATTATTAAAAACGGGTATGCCGTAATCACACCTTTTTTCTAATAGAAGATAATGTTATACTAAAGGGCATGGGTTTTTTAGCGTATTGGAAAGTATACGTTTCATGGATCCTCGAATAAGAACGATCTATAAGTGTTTATTTCCAACCTAGCCATGAAAAATGATTTCAAAACGGTTAAAATATAAACCCGATTGTATTATAAAAAATCTATCCGCAATTTTTACCGAAAAAGTATAATTTGAAATAGTTTAAAAGAAAGGGGAACGGAAGGTGCGAAAACCGATACCGAATAACAACAATAAGAATGCTAAAGCAAAGCAACGTGCAAATTTAACATTTCGCATGAACATCCTTTTCTTTTCAATCTTTTTATTGTTCTCAATATTGATTTTTCGTCTAGGCTACTTGCAAATTGTCAAAGGGGAAGATTATGTACTTGAATTAGAGCGAACAGAAGAAGTACGTGTCAACACAAGTGTGCCCCGTGGTCGTATTTATGATCGATACGGTCGTATTTTAGTCGATAATCAGCCTGAAAATGCTATTACGTATACGAAATTGCCAACGACGAAAAGAGATGAAATGTTAGAGGTGGCAAAAGATTTAGCGCAATTGATTGATATGCCGACAAATCGTGTAACCTATCGCGACAAGCAAGACTTTTGGATTTTGAATAATAATGAGGCAGCCAAAGAAAAAGTAACGGATAAAGAAATGCAGGAATTCCGTAAAGCGAATGAGAATATTGAAGAAAGTGAAGTAGATAAAGAATATAATCGTCGTATTCTCGAACGGATCACGGAAGAAGAATTAGCCCAGCTAACGGATTTTGATTTGGAAGTGCTAGCCATTTACCGTGAGATGACGTCAGGCTATAATCTATCGCCACAAATTATTAAAAGTGAAAATGTAACGGATGCAGAATTTGCCCTAGTATCTGAACGATTATCAGAATTACCAGGTGTCAATACGACAACAGATTGGAAACGTGTACGTTTAGCATCGCTCGCTGTGCTCGGACGTACAACAACACCGAGCAAAGGGATTCCGAAAAGTAAGTTAAACTACTACCTTGCTCGCGAATATTCGCGAAATGATCGTGTGGGGGAAAGTTATTTTGAAGCAGAGTATGAAGAGTTATTACAAGGTGAAAAATCCGTTGTCAAAAACTTAACAAATAAAAAAGGCGAAGTCGTTGAAACGATTACAACCTATGCAGGCGAACCAGGGAAAGATTTAGTCACAACGCTTGATATGGAATTGCAACAAGAAGCAGAGCGTATTGTTGAAAAATATTTATTACAAATGAAAGCTTCAGGCGGTGCGTCACTGTTAGACCGAGCATTTTACGTTATGATGGATCCGAATACAGGTGAAATTTTAAGTATGGTCGGAAAGAAAATTGAGTATGACGAAGAAACGCGAGAGCGCTATATGATTGATTATTCTTATGGTGCCTTTACAACTGCTTATGAAGCAGGTTCAGCAGTGAAGGCTGCAACAGTATTAACCGCTTATCATGAAGGGGTTATTTCACCAGGAACCGTTTTAGTCGATCAGCCTATTTTACTAGCAGGTACACAGCCAAAAAGCTCGGTATTTAACCGTGGTGGCGCCATTGCGATGAATGACGTAAGAGCTTTAGAACAATCATCCAACTCGTATATGTTCCAACTAGCCATTAAAATGGGGGGGACGAACTATTACCGAAATATGGGATTAAGGCTGAAAGATGATACGCTGCAACGTATGCGCAACGGCTATGCCCAGTTTGGTTTAGGGGTTGAAACAGGTATTGATTTACCGGGAGAGATGACGGGATACCAAGGGGTAATGGATACGCCAGGTAAAATGCTCGACTTAGCAATTGGCCAGTTTGATACGTATACGCCACTTCAGCTCGCACAGTATATTTCTACTATTGCGAATGGTGGTTATCGTATTCAGCCTCGATTACTAAAAGAAATCCGTAACCCTTCTGCTGATGGTGAAAAGCTTGGTACATTAGTAGAAGAAGTACAGCCGAAAATTTTAAACCGTATTTCTAACACAGATGCAGAAATTGCGCATGTAAAAGAAGGCTTACGTCGTGTGTATGTCGGTTCTTATGGTTCTGCTAGAAGTAAATTTTATGATACACCTTATACAGCAGCAGGTAAAACAGGTACGGCAGAGGTAGTCTATTACGGACCACAAAAGGAGCGCTACGGTACAGAAGTGTTAAGCCTTATTCATGTTGGTTTTGCGCCATATGAAAATCCTGAAGTAGCGTATGCAGTAGTCATTCCTTGGGCTACGACAAACCACAATAGATATACATCTTATAATAACTATATTGCTAGAGAAGTGTTAGATGCTTATTTTGCGCTAAAAGAAAAGCGTGCAACTGATGGGAAATTAACGAATACCGTAGAGCAAGACATTTTACCAGCTCTATCAAAAGACATTCTGGATGAAGATGAAGAAGAAGAAAAAGTAAATGAATAATAATAAAAGGAGCGATTTCATAGGCGTAGGTCTATGAAATCGCTCCTTTTTACGTAACATGTGATGTTTGACATTTACATTGTTTCACACTAATTTACGTACGCTTAACAATTCGTTTATATGTTCTCAATAATACAAATCTATAGTGAAACTTGTAAGAATACTTACTTTGATTTGGAGGACATTCACAATGAAAAAATGGAAGTACTTAACAATGACAGCGGTATTAGGTTCTGCACTATTATTAGGGGCATGTAGTGATGACAAAGATTCAACAACTGCAAACGGTGCAGAAACAGAAACAGAAGAAGGCGCAGCACAATTATCAGGTGATGTACTAGGTGACGGTTCATCT
Organism: Lysinibacillus sp. RU7; assembly: GCF_057837305.1. Lineage (NCBI taxonomy): Bacteria > Bacillati > Bacillota > Bacilli > Caryophanales > Bacillaceae > Lysinibacillus > Lysinibacillus sp. RU7. Next base: position 9,683 of record NZ_JBYQFK010000013.1, read on the forward strand.
ACTGTAGCACCAATTATGGAGGCGATCGTAGAAGAATACGCAGGTGTACAACGTGATGTGCGCGTTTCTGTCGGCGTATCAGGTACTGGTGGTGGGTTCGAAAAATTCATCAACGGTGAAACAGATTTTTCAAATGCCTCTCGTCCTATTAAAGATTCAGAAGCTCAAAGCTTAAAAGATGCAGGCATTGACTATACAGAATTCGAGATTGCTTACGATGGTTTATCTGTCGTGATTCACCCAGAAAACACTTGGGCTAAGGATTTAACAGTAGACCAATTAAAAAAACTTTGGGTAGAAGATGGCACAACAAAGAAATGGTCTGATATCGACCCATCTTGGCCAGCTGAAGAAGTAGTATTTTACTCACCAGGTTCTGATTCTGGTACGTATGACTACTTTGATGAAGTCATTTTAGATGGTGAAGATTTAGTAAAAACAGCAACATTATCAGAAGATGATAACGTATTAGTACAAGGTGTTGTTGCTGATAAAAATGCGATTGCATTCTTCGGTTATGCTTACTACTTAGCAAACCAAGATAAGTTACAAGTTGTATCAATCGACGGTGTAGAGCCAACGAACGAAACAATTGAATCAGGTGAGTATTCACCATTATCACGCCCACTATTTGTATATGTAAAAAATGAAGCTTTAAAAAATGAAGCAACATATGACTTCGTTAAATTCGCACTTGAAAATGCAGGCGATATGGCAGAACTAACAGGCTATGTACGTTCACCACAAGCAAAATATGATGAAGGTTTAGCGGCACTAGAAGCATTAAAATAAAAAAGCGCGTGTGGTAAGACCGACTTACCGCACGTTTTTTTCTAAAAAAGAACCGTGCCACTTCGTCACAGTTTTGATCTAGACTTTTCATATTAAGAAAGGGAGATAGTATGGCTAATCAATCGGTACAGTCAATGATTGCTGCTTCCCGTAACAAAAAAGGCAAGAAAATCGTTGAAAAACTTGTACCTATTGCCTTATTTGCAGCAGCAGCGCTTTCAGTCCTAACAACGTTTGGGATTGTATTTACACTGATTTTCGAAACATTTGAATTCTTTACTCGTATTTCCATTACAGATTATCTATTTGGCACAGAGTGGTTGCCTTTCTCAGGGAAAGATCCTTTATATGGGGTATTACCGCTAATTTTAGGGACGTTTAAAGTTACATTTATAGCGATTATAGTAGCGGTACCATTAGGGCTTGGTGTAGCTATTTATTTAAGTGAATATGCATCTGATAAGGTGCGCCGAATTGTTAAACCGATTTTAGAAGTATTAGCGGGTGTACCGACAATTGTGTATGGTTTCTTTGCTTTAACATTTGTGACACCAGTGCTTCAACAAGTCATTCCATCGTTAAAAATCTTTAATGCATTAAGTCCTGGTATTGTTGTAGGGATTATGATTTTACCGATGATTGCCTCGATGTCAGAAGATGCGATGAGCTCAGTACCGAATTCGATTCGTGAAGGTGCACTTGGCTTAGGCTCTACAAAGTTTGAAGTAGCGATTAGAGTTGTTTTACCTGCCGCACTATCAGGTATCGTGGCATCTGTTGTATTAGCCGTTTCACGTGCTATTGGTGAAACAATGATCGTGTCTTTAGCAGGGGGATCAACACCACTCTTTGACTTTGGTTTCACAGGCTCTATCCAAACGATGACAGCTTATATTGTACAAGTAACAACAGGTGATGCTGGTTATGGTACAACAATTTACTATTCGATTTATGCAGTAGGATTTACATTATTTATTTTCACATTAATAATGAATTTACTAGCACAATACATTTCAAAACGCTTCAGAGAGGAGTATTAAGATGAAATATATAGATAATACTGCTGTGATGAAGCGAATGGGCAAACGCTTAACGCTCAACAAAGTATGGAAGGCATTATTCATTGTAGCAACAAGCTTTGCGCTTATTTCATTAGCTGTTTTGTTATTTCGTATTTTCTCCCAAGGAATCGGTTATTTGAATGTTGATTTCTTAACAAATTTTGCCTCTCGTATTCCTGAAAAAGCAGGGATTAAGGCAGCCTTAATCGGATCGATTTGGCTTATGTGTGTTGTTGCACCCGTGTCGATTATTTTAGGTGTATCGACAGCTATTTATTTAGAAGAATATGCAAAGAAAAATAAATTAAATGACTTTATTCGCATGAACATTTCAAACTTAGCAGGTGTACCGTCGATTGTATTCGGTTTACTTGGGTTAACGATTTTTGTACGAATGATGGATTTAGGAAAAAGTATTTTAGCTGCCGGTTTTACAATGAGCTTACTTATTTTACCTGTTATCATTGTAGCCGCGCAGGAAGCGATTCGTGCAGTACCAAATGAGCAACGTGAAGCATCGTACGGTATGGGCGCAACAAAATGGCAAACGATTGTCCGTGTTGTGTTACCATCTGCGATTCCAGGGATTTTAACGGGTAGTATTTTAGCCCTTTCCCGAGCAATCGGGGAAACAGCACCGCTTGTTGTAATCGGGATCCCTGTTATTCTACAATTCCTACCAACAGGTATTATGGATTCGTTTACGGCATTGCCTATGCAAATTTTCGACTGGGCTAAGCGACCTCAGGAAGAGTTTCAATACGTGGCAGCAGCGGGCATTATTGTGTTAATGACAGTGCTGGTGTTAATGAATTCGATTGCAGTATTGATTCGAAATAAGTTCCAAAAACGTTATTAAGGAGTGTGTACGATGGTACATGTAGCAGAAAAGGTGACACCGAAGATTATCGTCAATGAGCAAAAGCCTACACTTGCAACATCGACAAAGAAAGATGTCGTATTTGCAACGAGAAATTTTGATTTATGGTATGGCGAACATCATGCCCTAAAAAATGTGAATATTGATATTTTGGAAAATGAAGTAACGGCCGTTATTGGTCCTTCTGGTTGTGGGAAATCTACGTATGTAAAGGCATTAAATCGTATGGTGGAATTAGTACCAATCGTACGTACAACAGGTGAAATTAACTATCGTGGTCGCAATATTTTCGATAGCAATTACGAAGTAGAAGAATTACGTACGCGTGTAGGTATGGTATTCCAAAAGCCAAACCCATTCCCAAAATCAATTTATGATAATATTGCGTACGGTCCACGTATTCACGGTATTAAAAATAAAAAAACATTAGATGAAATCGTGGAGAAGTCGTTGCGCGGAGCGGCGATTTGGGATGATGTAAAAGATCGTCTTCATCAAAATGCTTACGGTTTATCAGGTGGACAGCAGCAACGTATTTGTATCGCGCGTTGTTTAGCGATTGAGCCAGATGTGATTTTAATGGATGAGCCGACTTCTGCATTAGATCCAATTTCTACGTTAAAGGTAGAGGAGCTTGTGCAAGAATTAAAAGAGAAATATTCTATTATTATTGTAACGCATAATATGCAACAAGCTGCCCGTATTTCTGATAAGACAGCGTTCTTCCTAAATGGTGAAATTATTGAATTTGATCAGACTGATAAAATCTTCTCTACTCCAACAGATCAACGTACAGAGGATTATATTTCAGGTCGCTTCGGATAAGGGGGAGAAAAGTATGTCAGTTCGTGAAAGATTTGAGAATGATTTACAAAGCGTGCAACAAGAATTGCTTCATTTATGTAATAAATCAATCGATGCATTAGAGCTCGCTTTCAAAGCATTTACAGAGAAAAATATTGATTTAGCATTAGAAATTATCGATATGGACATAGAAATTAACCGTCTAGAAGAGGAAATCAACGATCGTGTGATTTTACTCATTGCAAAGCAGCAACCGGTGGCGAGAGATTTACGTCGCTTAATGGTGATGGTCAAAGCTTCTGCTGATATGGAACGTGTTGGTGACTATGCTGTCAATATTGCGAAAGAAACGATTCGTATCGGGAAAGAACCATTTATTACACCAATCGAAACGTTGGAAGATATGCACTTCCGCACGGTATCTATGCTACGACAAATTTTAGAGGCGTTTGTTGAAGAGAACACAACGAAAGCAAAGGAAATTGCTGACTTAGACGATCAAGTGGATGAACTATACGGCGATACAGTAAGTAATTTACTTCGCTTAACAAGTGTTTCAACGGAAAATATTTCGCAAATTACGTATTTATCATTTATCGCTCGTTATATTGAGCGTTGTGCAGACCATGCGACAAATATTGCAGAGCATTTGTTTTATTTAGTCAAAGGTGAGCATTATGAATTAAATAACTAATAACAGGACCCTTTCCATTCATGGAAGGGGTCTATTCTTTTTATGTATCATTGAATTGCTTTTCATTTCACGCGTACAATAAGAGTAAGGGGGAGGAGAAGCATGAAAACGGTAGGGTTACTTGGGGTACCGATGGATTTAGGGCAAGCAAGACGTGGGGTCGATATGGGACCTAGTGCTATTCGGTATGCGGGTGTAGAAGAACGTCTCATGAGGTTACATTATACAGTCGTTGATTATGGCGATATTATCGTGAAGGGGCGCTGTGTATCTCGACAAGGAGACGCTCATTTGAAAAATTTACAGTCTGTTGTTGATGCGAGTTTAGCAGTAAAAGAGCGTGTTTTAAACATGCTAGGTGACGGTGTATTTCCGCTCATTTTTGGTGGTGATCATAGTATTTCAATTGGTACATTAGCTGCGATAAATAAGTCAAAAAAGAATTTAGGGGTCATTTGGTATGATGCACACGGTGATTTAAATATTCCCGAAACGTCGCCGTCAGGCAATATCCACGGTATGCCATTAGCTGTGAATTTAGGTTTAGGGCATCCACTGCTGACATTCATTGGTTCTAGTAAACTAAAGCCCCAAAATATTGTATTAATAGGTGCCCGTGCATTAGATGATGGAGAAAAGAAACTGATTCATCAATTAGGGATTAAAGTATTTACGATGCATGAAATCGATAAGCTTGGTATGACAGCTGTGATGGAACAAACGATGGATTATTTAAAGCAAACAGATGGGGTCCATTTATCGCTCGATTTAGATGCGCTTGATCCGATAGAATGTCCAGGGGTAGGGACACCGGTGCTTGGCGGGATTACATATCGCGAAAGCCATTTAGCAATGGAGATGCTGGCAGAAAGTGGCCTCATTTCATCAGCGGAATTTGTAGAAGTAAACCCGATATTAGATCATCAAAATAAAACAGCTGAGGTTGCTGTTGCGTTAATTGGTTCACTATTCGGTGAAAAACTGCTGTAAAAAGAGTTGGTCGGAGTCATCTCAAGTGATTGCAACAATCGAGTAACCCGACCCATTTTCCTTTTACCCTAAAAATTGTTTGATTGCCTTTAAAAATGCCTTATCATCTTCAAGCATACCGATATGTCCAGTATTTGTGACGATTTTCTGGACGGCAATATTGTCCGTTTCTATTGGTGAAACAATCGTATCATGTTGTCCTTCAATGACAAGGATTGGTGTAGATGTTTCATGGAGTAGCTGTGTTTGATTTGGGCGCTCTTTCATTGCTTGCAATGCAGCGATTAGCCCTTCTTCTGTTGCTTTGTAAGCGATATTCCGGGCAAACTCGATATTTTTATTATCTGCTTCTTTACTAAAAAATGCATCAATGCTGTTGTCTACAAATGCTTTTACACCGTTTTGTTTAATGGCTTTCATTTGTTCATCGCGTTTTTTCTGTGTTTCAGCTGAATCAGGGGATGCCGAAGAATAAGCTAAAATCAATTTGTCTATTTTCGCCATATTACGCTCCAGTGCAGCAAGTGCGATATAGCCACCCATAGAATGTCCGAGCCATGCCGTATTTGCGATTTTTTCTTGTGTTAATACGTTGACAATCCCTTGTGCATAGTCGTATATCGTATAATTTTCTTGTGCCATTTTACTTTTCCCATGCCCAGGTAAATCAATCAGAACTAACTCATAGTGTTGTTGTAATTCTTCAATAACTTTATTAAAAATAGTCATGTCTCCTAAAAAACCATGAATAATCACAAGCGTTTCATCGCCGCTTCCTTTCAGTTCATAATGCAACATTAAGATAACCTCCCATAATCTTTTTCGTTAGTGTTTCCTTCTTGCATTAATAATTTAAACGTATTATCGATTTTTACGATCGTTTTTAGCACAAAAAAGTATAAATAAAAGACGGAATTTTTAGGTAATGATGTTTTTCACGTATTATTTTTGTGCTATAGTAAGTACACAAGAAAGAGAGGGGCATTTTTATGACTACTTTTGATAATGTAACGTTACAAAAACAAGCAAATATTTACTTTGACGGGAAAGTAACGAGTCGTACTGTAGTATTTGCAGATGGAACTAAAAAAACACTAGGTATTATGTTGCCCGGAGAATACGAATTTTCAACAGGTTTAAAAGAGGAAATGGAAATTTTAGCAGGCAAGCTGTCGTACAAGCTTCAAGGAGCAGAGTGGGAAACGATTGATGAAAAAGGTGTATTTTACGTACCAGCTAACAGCTCCTTCCAACTAAAAGTAGAAACCGTAACAGATTACTGTTGTTCTTATTTAGCTGAATAATACATAAAAAATGGTACGCAAAAAAGCGCACCATTTTTTCGTTAAAGTAATTATGGGGATTTTATGTTAAAAATTTAATTCCTGTGCATTGTCAAGCACGTCTTGTGGAATGGTAATGCTGTCAATAGAGTTGAAATCATAATAATCAATCGTGGAGCTTTGGTCGATTTTCATTGTCATGTCTTCCACATCCATTGTCATCGCCATATCCATCACCATATTCGTTAAGTCAAATGTCTCTTTATCAATTGTGAGTACGTATTTTGCATTTTCAATTTTTGTTCCCTCTAAACCAGTCGTTAATTCTTCAGGTGTTTCTCCTAGTGTAGACTGTATTTGTTCAAGTAAAAAGTTCATAAATTTGTCACCTTCAGCATTTAGCGTTAAAATAAAATTATCATCTGTTTGTTCGAAGGTGAAATCCTTTACAAATTGTTCAAGTTGACGTAATTGTTCAGCTGCATCGTTTTGCATCATACCAGCTTGACCTAGAATGGCTTCGTATTGCTCGCTTGGCATTTTAAACCATCCACCCATTGTTTCTTCGTATATATAAAAACCGTCTTTTTCTGTCATATACATTTTAAGTGGCATTTTCATTTCTTCGCCAGATTCAGCATCAACCATAGCGGTTGTTCCTTCAGCGTATAGTTGAATAGGGTCGACGACTGTCTCCATTGTCATCTCAGAATTAGATGTCATGGCGAATGATTCATCACCCATTGACGTTTCCATCTCTTGAGAAATTTGCATATCAGCTTTTACACTTTTCATTTCTTGTTGACGTTCGATTGTTTTTTTAAATACTTGCTCTAGTGTTAAGTCAGAAGTGTTTGATGTATTGTCTTGAACGGTTGCTGTACTACCACATCCAGCAACAAGTACAGCTGATCCAATAGCCATTCCGATAAATAACTTTTTCTTCATATAAATCCATCTCCTTTAATTTAGTTCAATCTTATATACGGATGAAATGTGGAAAAAGTTTCAAAAAATAAAAAGCATAATATTTTTTTATTTGGGCATACCGTATGTCGAAGGAGAAATTATTGCATAAACTGTTTGAAAGTTAGAAAAACAGGAATAAATGAATATTTTTTGGAAGGAGAGATGGTTAATGAAAGATAGTGTAGCATGTTTAATCATTGGGGGAATTGTGTTAAGTGTAAGCATCGTTTTATTATTGCTTCAATATGTTGTCCCAGGTGTCATTTTGTTTAGTGTAGCATCCCTTTTGCTATTATGTAGTAGCTTATTACTAAGAGCACATGGAGAACATGTATTTGATCGTCGTTCACGTACTTAAAAGAACTAGTTGTATATACCTCGCTTGTACAAGTTTATTTGATGAACTAATAACTCCATTTTGAACATAAGGTGTGTGACAATAAAGTGAGGACATTATTTTACGATGATGTGTACCATTTTTTATATAGCAGTAAAATGTTTCAGCAACTAATGGAAGAAGAACAACAAGCATTTTTACAGCAGTTTGCAAACGATGCACAATTTAGAACGGCGCTAGCCATTGCTGCAGATTTTCAAACTCGTATAGGGAAAATAGCAACTGTGGTAATGGAAGGAGAGGCTACATATGGGCCGTTCCGACAAAAGCTGGATGTCATTGCCCCATTAATTATAGGGTTAGATACATCACGAGCTATGGGGAATTTTGAAATTCAAGCACAAGGATTGATGTTCCCGCTTTTAGAATTATGTGCGATACAGCAGCGGGACTGTATTGTGTTAACAGAAGATGAGCAATTTTTATTTCCGCATGGAAGCCTTTTAACAACGGCCGTCAAAGGTGTGCAGTATATAAAAACAAAAGAATATACCGATATGGCAGAGCTTTATAAGCAAGCACTTTCCCTTTTTGATCAATACGAGGCGAAACGAGGCGGAGAATTTCTATTGATAGCGGCTAATACATTTGAACCGCCCGCTATTTTAGAAGAAGTGATTCATGAATTACAATTGCGCCGTATTGAGCTTTCAGCGATTGTGTTAGATGAAAAACAATTTGAAGCATCACCGCTTTTATTTTTAGATAAAGTGTTTTTCCCGAATGTTTAAAAAGATTAAGTATATAAGTGCAATACTAAAATATATTCTTAACTTCAAAAATCAGCTAAACCTTGTAAGTAAATCCTCTCATTTGCTTGTATTTTGGCAAAAAAATGAATGCTTTGATTCAAAATAGATCGCTTTTCGACGAACTGTTGTGATAAAAAAGATGGAAATTTACTAAAAATAAATTGTATACAGAGAGCAAAAAAAGCTCTTTTTAGGATGAAAAATGAATATAATCGCGTTTTTTTGAAAAATGCATGAGGTTTTGGCATGGGGGATATGCGCCTTTGTCATATGCGTATTCATTAAAAATGATAAAATTATTAGTATCATAACAAGAAAAAATGATAACGTATATTTTTTTAGTGAAAAAATTATATAGGTGCTTAAAAAAATAACCAAATCGCTATTCGTGGATTTTAATATACAACTTAAATGAGGATAAGTGCCATTTAGGTGAAAAGTCCTGATTTAACACTTATTTTAAATTAAGTTGTATATCAATTTCGCTATGTAACGCAATTAGGGGTATGAAAAAGTTCTATTTTAACAAATGGAAGTAACAATGAAAGCGACAGACACAAAATGATTGCTTTGATAAGGGGGAACCTTGTTTAAAATAGGAAGAAGCATATATCTTTGCCGAAACGAAGTGCGTAACCACTTCCGTTTATTGCTACGGGTTTATACGACGAGTGGAAATGTAAGTCAATCTATAAATAATTTGAATAATAAGAAATTTTATATTAAAATAAGTTGTAAGTAAAAGCGATAATGAAAAAGAGTAGTGTTATAGGAAGCTAAAGAGAGCTAGCGGTTGGTGGAAGCTAGTGCAGATTATAGCATGAATGGGTTTTCTAGCTGCGAGGAGGAAATGCTTCGCCGTTACGCTCACGTTACGAGCATAAAAGTGGACTACTTTTAGCGGACAGGTAAATGATAGCAATCCGCATAAGTAAACATACCATCTCGCCTTATGTTGGTGGATTGATGTTTTTCTAAGTAGTCAATGAAGGTGGCACCACGGCTCTCCGTCCTTTCACGCGGAGGGCCTTTTTGTGTGCGTACAAAATTAGCTGAGAGAGGATAGTTGAGATGACAGTTGAGACAAAAGATTATGTAGTGCGGACAATTCAAGGGGATATGTTAACACCTATTTCCATTTTTAATGCACTGCAAGGTGAGCACAAAGTTTTATTTGAATCGAATACGAAATATGAAGAGAGTGGACGTTATTCGTTTATCGCTGCAAATCCAATTGCCGAATTGAAAGGCGGTAAAACAACGTGCACTTATACGCAAAATAGTGAAACGACTGAGTTAAATAGATCAGTATTAGAACAGTTAAAAAAATGTCTTCCAATGCGCACAGGCGATTATCCATTTGCTTTTTTTGGAGGAGCTATTGGTTATTTCGGATATGAGACAGCTTTTCATTTTGAACGGATCGGTGAAATCATAAATGATGTGTACGATATGCCGGATGTGCATGTATTTTTCTATGACACATTTATCGTGATTGATCATTTGCTGCAAACGGTAACGGTGGTAGCGATTGATTTATTCCAAACAGGCAGAACACAAGAGGATATGGAGCAAGCGATTGCGCAAATGGAAGCACAGTTAAATACACAACAAGTACAGTCGGTTCAAGAACCGCCAGCGATTTCATTCCAAACAACGATGGAAAAACAACACTTTATCGACATGGTTGAAAAGGCAAAAGAACATATTCGTAACGGGGATATTTTTCAAGTAGTGTTATCTCAAACGTTCGAGGCACATTTTAACGGCAATCCATTTGGGTTGTATCGAAAATTAAGGGCCAATAACCCATCTCCTTATATGTTTTATGTGGAATTTGGTGATTATACGATTTTAGGTACCTCTCCGGAAAGTTTAGTGAAAGTTCAACATGGTGTCGTTACAACAAATCCGATTGCAGGTACGAAGCCGCGCGGAAAAACAAAAGCAGAAGACGAAGCGATTGCCACTGCATTATTAGCCGATGAAAAGGAAATTGCGGAGCACAAAATGTTAGTTGATCTCGGACGCAATGATGTAGGGCGCGTGTCAAAAATTGGGTCAGTTCGTGTGACGAAATATATGAATATTGAACGTTATAAATATGTCATGCATATCGTATCGGAAGTGATTGGCGACTTACGAGAGGATGCACATGTGATCGATGTACTCGCATCGAGTTTGCCAGCCGGTACAGTATCGGGAGCACCGAAAATTCGTGCTATGCAAATTATTAATGCGCTAGAGCAGAAAAAACGCGGTGTGTATGCCGGCGCGATTGGCTATATTTCCACAACAGGAAATATGGATTTAGCGCTTGCCATTCGTACAATGATTGTCAAAGACGGGAAAGCGTATGTGCAAGCAGGCGCGGGTATTGTGTATGATTCTGTACCGGAGTCTGAATACGAAGAAACGTTAAATAAGGCGCGTGCATTGCTGGAGGTGCGGAAATGATTTTATTAATCGATAATTATGATTCATTCACTTATAATTTATACCATCAAATTGCCTCACAAGGACCAGAAGTAAAGGTCGTTCGTAATGATGCGTTAACGATTGAAGAGATCCGCAATATGAAGCCAGATGCGATTGTTTTATCACCAGGACCAGGTACACCAGCGGAAGCAGGGATGACGGTTGATATTATTCGTGAATTGTACACAGAGTTTCCGATTTTAGGCATTTGTCTTGGACATCAGGCAATTGGTGAGGCGTTCGGAGGAGATGTTGTCAGAGCGACTCATATTATGCACGGGAAAACAAGTACATTGACGTACGACAATCGCAGTTTATTTGAAAACTTTGCAGGTGAGGTTGAAGTGATGCGCTATCACTCGTTAATTATTGACCCGAAAACGCTACACGCTGACTTTGAAGTAATCGCAACATCGAGTGATGACGGTGAAATTATGGCCATTCAACATAAGGCGTATCCAGTCTTTGGCTTACAATTCCACCCTGAATCGATTGGGACTGAAACAGGTCAAGAGATGGTAGCCGCATTTTTAAGACGAGTTTAAGAGGTGAGGAAATGGAACGTGAAAAAATCGAAGCATTAAAGCAAGCACCGATGTCAGAAGTAACGGCCAATATAGCGATGATCCTGGAAGCATTAAAAGATGATACGCTTCAACATACGGCTTTACAGTTGTTAAATCAAATTCCGACTGAAAGTACACCGTATATTGAAGAAGGATTGCTATCACAGGACGATGAATTGAAGCAAGTACTACTTGAAAAAGTGGTACCGAAGCTTCCGTTTTATTCGAAAATCGTTGTCGCAAATGCAGTTGAGCATATTGCGATGGCATCAGGGGACTTACAGCAGCTGGCAAAGGATGCGTTAAAAAGTTTTGAGCCTTAAAGTAGAAGGTATACGTGGAATGACGTATGCCTTTTTATTTTTTTGGTAATTTTGAGTCCTAGCTGTCATTTATTCCGTATAAGGAGTGAAAAGAGGTGTAGTCAATGATTGAGGAGTTAATCGATACATATAGTGATTATTTATATCGCATCGCTTTTATTTATACAAAAGATGAAAAAGTTGCAGAAGAAGTCGTACAAGATGTTTTTTGGAAGTACTATCAAACGCAGCAATATGACGGGCGTGCTTCGATGAAAACCTATTTAACGAAAATGACGATTAATCGTAGCTATGATTATTTACGGAGTTGGAAAACACGAAAAAATCAATTTTTTGAATCGTTTACGCAGGTACAGCGAGCGACAGAAAGTATGATTTTACAACGAGAAGAACGTGGTGAGATTACGGCGGCGGTATTGAAACTACCAGTGAAATATCGTGAAGTTTTACTGTTGTATTATTATGAAGACATGCAGGTGAAGGAGATTGCACAACTACTCGGCATAGTGGAATCTACTGTGAAAACAAGGTTACAACGTGCGCGTACTAAGCTGAAGGAAAACTTGCCACAAAATGAATGGGAGGTGTTACGTGATGCATAAAAAATGGCAACAAGAATTAAATAAAATGAACCTAAACCCATTACAAAAAGAACGTATGAAGGAGCGAGTAAAGCAGCCTTCTATAAATAGGAGAAAATCATTTGTGCCCATTATTGGACCTGTTTTTGCTATGCTTGCTGTCTTTTTAATTTGGCTTAATATGCAAGATGGTACTAATTATAAAACAGCGAGTCCGGCTATTAAGAAGGAAATCACATACCAGTCATTAAATTTGGAAATTACATTATGGGTTACGGCTACGCTCGTATTACTAATGGTTAGTTATGCACTTTTTATTGTAAATTGTTTAAAAGTAAAGCGTTGGCAACACAATCCTTTTATTCAAAAAGTTCAGCTTATGTCAAAATCATCGAAATTTATTTGGCCTGCATTTATTGTACTGTTATTACATGCAATTGTTTGGCTAGGTGCATTTTATTTACCGTATCGATTGTTATTTGTGCAGGCAATTTTTAGTATTTTTTTAATTACGGTAATACTATTGCTTCAAATTTATTGGACACGTGATTTACTTCAAGCACACTGTCCGCACTGTGGTGAAGTGTTTACAAGAAAACAGGCACGTAAAAAGGCGACAATGGCATTTAGAGAAACGTGCGATGCATGTGGAGAGTTAATTTATCCTGATCGTAAAGTAACGCAAAAACAAGCACCTTTTTATCTGATTGCGCCGATTTGTATTGCTTTACAGTGGACAGGAATTCATGGTGTATATACATTGAGCATTTTAATTATTACGACTATTTTTTCTGTTTTTTTCATAGCGCCTTATATGACGCAGTTTACGAAAGAAAGTGAAGAACAGCAGCCTCCTTTATGGTAAAATTTACGTGGAGGGGATGAAGATGGATCGTTTTCAAAAGGGATTAGAAACGATGAAAGACTATGTAACAGAGGATGCGCTCAAGCAAATGGTCCAATCAGATGCTTTAGCCGATATCGCGCCAGATTTACGCAAAATGATTGTGGAGTTCGCGTATGGGGATATTTATTCACGTGAAGGGTTAGGCAAGAAAAAGCGTGCGCTCGTTGTTATTACAGCCGTTGTCACACAAGGGGCTGCACCGCAAACAAAAACACATATTACGCGCGGTTTACATGCAGGGTTAACACCAAAGGAAATTGTCGAGGCACTATTACAACTTGTGCCGTATATCGGTTTCCCGCGTGTACAAAATGCGCTAACTATTGCGCAAGAAGTGTTCCGTGAGAAAAAATTAACAGTGAAATAACGAAAAGGCGAGGTTGTTAAGTGACAACCTCGCCTTTCTAATATTATAAATATTTTTCAATTTCTTTTTCAAATTTTGTTGGCTTATCGGTTGGGCCGAATCGCTTAATAATGTTCCCTTGTTTATCAACTAAAAACTTGGTGAAATTCCATTTTACCCTTTTCCCTAGTAGCCCTTTTGTTTCTTCTGTGACGAGCTTGAATAGTGGGTGGGCATTTTCCCCGTTTACTTTGATAATTTCATGCATCGGAAATGTCACACCGTATGTTAAACGGCATGCTTGAGAGGCTTGATCGGCAGTACCGACTTCCTGTTTAAATTGATTGGATGGAAAGCCAAGTACAACAAAATCACGGTTTGCATATTTTTTATATAAGGCTTCTAGTTCTTCGAATTGTCCGACTAAGCCACATTTCGTCGCTGTATTCACGATCAGCATTGTTTTTCCTTTGTAACGTTCTAGTGTGTATGTTTCCCCAGTATCCGTTGTTACCTCAATATTATAAATTGACATTACATTTCCCCCTTGTTCATCCTTGCTAGAAAGTCATTTAATTGATGTACATGTTCTTTTAATGCCGGTCCTTCGCTGAGGAGGAAATCAGAGCAAAATAGTTTATTGATGATTGCCTGTTCAATTTTAGGTTGAGTTTCTTTTGCAAAAGGTGTAAGCGAAAAATGGGCTGCGCGCTTATCTTGTGACGAGGGTGTTTTTTGTACCCAGTGTTTTTCAACAAGTTTTTGTAGTACGGGGTTTAATGTACCGATACCTAGACAAAGCTTTTCGCACAATGAAGAAGTAGTTTGTTGATCTTCTTCCCATAATGCAAGAAGTACTAAGTATTGAGGATATGTTAAACCAAATGGCGCTAACGTTTTCGCATATAGCTTCGTAAATTGATTGGCCGCTTTATACACCTCAAAGCAAAGTTGGTGCTCTAATTTTTGCATCATACGTCTCATTCCTCCCTTATTTATATCGTATACGATATAAATTTGTTTGTAAAATGATATGTTTTACAAAAAAATGTCGAAAGTATGTCGAGATAACGAGAAAATTATTCATACATGACAATTGTCACTATACGCAAACGCTTTCATTTTATAAAGTGAAGAACGATAATTATATACAACAAGGAGATTCATACATTTTGACAAAGATTGCATGGGTTACAGATACAGGTGCATTATTGACACCAGCGTTTATCGCACAACATAATGTACATGTTTTGCCATTAAATATTGTGTTTGAAGAAGGGGCATATCGAGAAACGATCGATATTACACATAAAGAGTTTTACGAAAAGCTACGTGCTACAAAAGTACATCCGACATCGTCACAACCTAATTTTGGGGAGCATGTTGCTCTATATGAAAGCTTAAAGGAGCAAGGGTATGATGTAGCAATTGCGATTCATACGTCGGGTCGGCAATCAGGTACCGCTTCTAGTGCACCAATGGCAGCACAGCAAGCGGGCTTTACATCCTATACCATTGATTCGATGATTGGATCATATCCAATGCAAAAAATGCTTGAAAAAGGATTTGAACTTGAAAAACAAGGCGTTACTCCTGAAGAAATTGTAGCTGAAATTGAAGCATTGTGTCCACGTTCGGAATTATCATTCATTCCAGCCAACTTAGAAAAGCTACATAAAAGTGGCCGAGTATCCGGAACGGCGATGTTTTTAAGTAATTTATTAAACATTAAGTTAGTCATTTCTTATGATAAAGGTGTTTGTGTCGTAACGCAAAAAGTACGTGCGGAAAAGCGTGCGAAAAAGGCGATTACAGATCTTTTAGATAAGGCGTTAACAGAGTCATCTGTCACGGAAGTAGCAGTTATTCATACGAATAATGTAGAAGGTGCACTCGCATGGAAAAAAGAATTAGAAGTGAGTTATCCAAATATCAACTTTATCATAACAGAACTGTCGGCAGTTGTTGGCGCACTAACAGGTGAAGGTACGCTAGGGTTAAGCTGGGTTCGGGGGGAATAACAAAAGAAGCTTTAGTGTCGTGCTAAAGCTTCTTCTTTTTTTGAAATTGTCCGATAAGCAATCGCTAGGAAACTGGCGATAATAAGGAAAAGAGCAATAAAAGCAACAATCCCATTCCAACCGTAGTGTAGCCAGAAAAAACCGCCTGTTGTTCCGCCAATACTCGAACCGAAGTAATAGGCAAACAAGTAGAGGGAAGAAGCTTGGGCTTTATCTTTTTTAGCGCGGACACTAACAGCCCCACTCGCGATAGAATGGGCGCCGAAAAAGCCGAATGTGAAAATCGTAATGCCGATGATTTTCGTAAATAAGCTAATCGGTAAGGTAAGTAGTGCACCACAAAACATAATTATGATTCCGGCAATCAATACTTTTTGGCGACCAAAACGATCAGATAAGCTACCAAACCATGTCGAACTAAAGGTACCTACTAAATAGATGATAAAAATCCAGCCAACGACTGTTGCACTAAGTGAATATGGCTCGTCTAATAGCTTATAGCTGATGTAGTTAAATAATGTCACAAAGCTTCCCATCAGCATAAAAGCAATACCGAATAAACTCATTAAACCAGGGTCTTTTACATGCTGAAATAATGATTTTGTTAATGCTTTTAACTTTAGTGGACGTGCTTTGAAATGTTTGGATGGTGGAAGAGCCCACACAAAGTACAAGCAAATAAAAATACTCAAGACACCAAGGGAAATGAGCCCGATTCGCCAAGTGAAAAAGTCCGTCATTGTGCCCATAATAATTCTTCCGGCTAAACCACCGATGGAATTTCCGCTAATATAAAGCCCCATTGCCACCCCTAGACTGGATGGGTCCATTTCTTCCCCTAAATAAGCCATTGCAATGGCGGGGACTCCTGCTAACACAAAGCCTTGTACCCCACGCAATATAAGGAGCGATTCAAATGATGGGCTAAATGCTAACAGGAGTGTTAATAAGGAAGAGATGATAATTGACATGGTCATAATCTTTTTACGACCCCATGCTTCAGAAAGCGAGCCAAATAAAATGAGACTAAAAGCGAGTGTGACAGTGGCGATAGATAGTGATAGGCTCGCTGTTGCAGGTGTAATATGAAACTCTTTTGAAAAGGCGGGCAATAATGGTTGTGTAATATATAAATTAGCAAATGTAATAAATCCTGCTGCAAAAAGTGCCAAATTCGTTTTTTTAAACTCTTTTGTGCCTTTATGAATATATGCCATCAAATTCTTCTTTCTATTATGTAGTGACGAAATGATTTTTGGTTAAAGATTTCAATTACTCCACTTTTTTACCTGTCAGTGTTTTGGCCATTTGTTCTAACGTCATACCGGAATGGAGTTCAAAATGTCCTTTTTGAATGGAACGTGAATATTCTGGTTTGGCTAAATACAATTCAAGTTCACGCCCGTTTTTAATAATCCCTGCATCTTCCGCTTGCTTGCCGATATCGTATAAACTAACACCTTCATAAATAATAACGGTGCCATATACTAAATCTTCGTCTGTAGTTTCATTTGTTTGTGTGTTGTCTTTTTCGTCACTTGTAACTTCTATTGGTTTGTCCGTTGTAGGGTCTTGTAACCGTGTAATTTGTTCGTTTGCCTCTGCTAATTGCTGTTCAAGTTGAGCGATTTTTTCTTTATATGTAGATGCCTTTTCTTCTGAAATCGGCTGATCGATTCGACCTATTAGTGTAAATAAAGCGCCTGCTAAAAACAAGCCGATTCCAATGCCGCGCAATGTTTTTTTCATTTATACGCCCCCATTCGCTAAAATGCCTTGAATTTGTTGTGGGGTTAATGTCGAGCGCTTACTAATTTCTTCAATGGACAACCCTTGTTTATTGAGCTCAATCACTTGACTCACTAAAATGCTATGCACAGGTTGAGTAGTTGCTCGTTGCATAGGTTGTTGTACGGTTTGCGCTGCTTTTACTTGCGCAGCCACTTGTTGAAATGTGGCCATTGGGTCCTTTTTTGCTGGTGTTTTAGGTGATTGCACTTTGAAACTTGGTTCAAGTAACAATTCTTCTTCTACGATTTTTAACCGGCGTTTCATGCTATTTGTTTCTTGGTATATGCTAATCGATAGTTCCTCTAAGTCTTTTTCTAGCTGTTTAGAAGAATCTTTAAAGAAAAATGATAAGACGATAAAAATAACCCCAACGCCCATGACGATTAATGAGATGTCCATGAATAGTCCCTCCTATTTGTAGTCAATTTTAAGCAATTCCACCTCGGCGAAATTGCGTCTAGATTGTGAATTGAACTGTGTTTGTACAATCGACTCTATTCAAATGCTAAATGAATGAAGATAAAATTATTATAACAAAACTTAGTATGATTTGATGCTAGATTTTTTAAAAGAATGTGGTATAATGGGTAAGTCGTATAAATCATGCTCAAATTTTTAATGATAATTCTTGAATTAGAGTGGGAGGGTTAATGATGCGCGTAAACATTACTTTAGCTTGCACAGATTGCGGCGAACGTAACTACATTTCTAAAAAGAACAAGCGTAACAATCCAGAGCGTCTTGAACTTAAAAAATATTGCTCTCGCGAGAAGAAATACACTCTTCACCGTGAAACGAAGTAATCGCTCTATTAGCCAAAGCCACTTGTGGTTTTGGCTTTTAGTTTGTATGGATAGGGAAAGTATTCGCATGATACACTAATTCGCATTATTTTGATGTGAGTTGTGTATTGCTAAAAGTGGAAAGGTTGCGAGCATAGTGGATAAAAAAATACTACGTAATGAGATGAGACGACGTTTAAAGCAAATGGATGAAGCCACTTATTTGCATCGTTCACGTCTTATTCAACGACGTTTATTGCAAGAGCCTTCCATTGTAGAAGGAAAAACGATTGCTGTGACGATGTCTCGGTTTCCTGAAGTGGAAACACGTGAAATCATACAGGCTCTTTGGCAGCTTGGAAAAACGGTCGCCGTACCAAAGTGTCAATCACAGACGCATGAAATGGATTTTTATATGATTGACAACTTCAATCAGTTAGAAATTGTTTATTTCGGGATTGAGGAGCCAATCCTTACACAAACAAAGCGTATTTCAAAGCGAGAAATTGATATTATCATCGTACCAGGAATCGTTTTTAATAAAGCAGGATATCGGATAGGATTTGGTGGGGGATATTACGATCGTTATTTAGTGGACTATTTAGGAGAAAAAATATCCCTTGCCTTTGATGAACAAGTAACAGAACAGGTTCCTATAGAATCACATGATATGCCTGTAAATATTATTTTGACAGATAAACAACGTATACTTGCCCGCAAATCGGAGGAATAGACGAAGATGAAAACAATGATTGATATTTATGATTTATTAAAACAATTTGGGATATACATTTATACAGGTGATCGCCTTGGTGATTTAGAACTAATTGAGGACGAGATTAAGGAACTATTTAAATCGCGAATGATTGAGATGGAAGTCTATCAAACAGCCTTATTATTAATTCGTCAGGAAGAAAGAAGATTAAATACGCGCAATTAATATGTTATTGTGTTATAATGGATATTAGTTTTGTTATAAGAGATTGATGCAGTTGGGAATTCCAGTGACTTTACAGGGGAATTTTAACGAAATCGCCCTTTGTGAACAGTGGAAAATTCCACTGTTTTCCTATTTTTTGGCTAGAGAAATTGATGTCTTCATGGAGATGTACAAAAATATGTCTTTATTATGCAACCTTTATTGAATAGAAACGTACTAATTATGGAGACAATGCAAAAGATGTTGTCCCAAATATTCTGGCTATTCAAGGTTGAGACAAATAATATTGATTATTGAGGGGAAAACGATTAATATATTGTTTGTTTCAAAACACTACAAAAAGTATTTTTATAACTGGAGAGGATGTTAAGGATGAAAGCAATGAAATGGCCTAAACATTCGATATTAGCTTTTGCAATTATTGCTACATGGATTAAAACCGTAATCGCATATGTAACAAGTTTTGATATGAGTATTGACAATGGAATGCAGTATTTTATTCTATTTATCAACCCACTAAGTTTCTTGTTGTTTGCTTACGGTATATCGTTATTCTTTAAATCAGCAAAAGTGCGTAATCGATATATTATCTGGATGAGTTTAGTGCTATCGATCGTATTGTATGGGAATGTAGCCTTTTACCGTTTTTATAACGACTTTATTACGTTGCCGGTCTTGTTCCAAACAAGTAATTTTAGTGACTTAGGAACATCGGCTGCTGCGATTATAAACTGGTTTGACTTTTTATATTTCGCGGATGTGATTTTATTAATTATTTTAGTAAAAATGTTACCAACATTAAAAGAACAATTTACGATTCGCAAAGAAGTTCGTCGTGCTTATTTTGTGCTATCTGTAGCCATGCTATTCTTAAATTTAGGACTTGCGGAAACAGAACGTCCACAATTATTAACACGTAGCTTTGACCGCGAATTATTAGTAAAAAATATCGGTACGTATAACTATCATTTATATGATATTTATGTGCAATCAAAGTCATCTGCTCAGCGTGCACTAGCGGACGGCAGTGAATTAGTTGAAGTAAATAACTATGTGCGAGCAAACCAAGCATCACCGAATGAAGAATTATTCGGGAAGTATGCGGGACGTAATGTGATTTTAGTATCGATGGAATCGCTTCAAAGCTTTGTCATCAATAATGACATGAATGGAGAGGTTGTAACGCCATTCTTAAATTCATTAACGAATGACAAAGACACATATTATTTCAGTGATTTTTATCATCAAACAGGACTTGGTAAAACGTCAGATTCAGAGTTTATTGTAGAAAACTCATTATTCGGCTTAGGTCGCGGTGCGGTATTCTTCACGCATGGTGAGAACACATATAACTCGATGTCAGAACGTTTAGGGGAAAATGGATATTTCACAAGTGTGATGCATCCAAATAATAAATCATTCTGGAACCGTGATCGTATTTATCAATCACTTAATATCGATAAGTTTTATGATATTAACTCGTATACAATTGGTGAAGGTGAAGCAGTAAACTGGGGGATGAAGGATATTCCGTTCTTCGAGCAATCTGCACAGTTGATGGCTGAGATGCCAAAGCCGTTTTATACACGAATGATTACGTTAACAAACCATTATCCGTTCTACTTAGATGAAGAGGATAAATATATAAATGAATACACTTCAAACTCAGGTACATTAAATCGTTACTTCCAAACAGTTCGTTATATGGATGAATCGATTAAACTATTCTTTGATGACTTAAAAGAACAAGGTTTATATGAAAACTCTATTATCGTATTATATGGTGATCATTATGGTATTTCAGAAAACCATAATAAGGCAATGGAGATGTACTTAGAGAAGGAAGGAATTACGCCTTACGACACGGCGTTACTTCAATCTGTACCGTTATTTATTCATATTCCAGGTGCTAATGATGGCGGGGAAATAACGGAAGCAGCTGGTCAAATAGATTTACGTCCAACAATTCTTCATTTACTAGGCATTGATACATCAAAAGATATGCAACTTGGTGCGGACCTGTTTTCGGAGGAGCATGAAGACTTCGTAATTTTCCGTGATGGTCGATTTGTAACCGATGAATTGGTCTATGCGAATGAAGTATGTTATGATCGTACAACAGGTGAGGCAACAGCGATTGAAGCGTGTCAGCCATATGTAGAACGTGCAACAACTGAACTTGAATACTCAGATAAAATCATCAATGGCGATTTGCTTCGTTTTTATGATCCAAAAACAGGCTCACTACTTGATGAAAAAACAAAATAAAGCGAAGGCATTTGCCTTCGCTTTTACTATTTTAACGAATCAAAAAACAGCCTAGCATATGCTAGGCTGTTTTTTGGGTTAGTTGTTATTAGTGTGTAGTAGGTGGATAACCTGCGTTTAGTACTGTCATAATGACGAACCAGCCAAGAATAGCTGCTCCCGCAAAATGAAATACTACAGAAAGAAGATTTTTTTCTTTAATTCCTTGGAATGTGCCCACTACACAAATGATAGCGATAAGTCCAAAAATAACCATTAAAATCCAATGCATGATATAAGGCACTCCTTTCGACATTATTAAAGAATGTCACAAACAATATTCCTTCTATATTGTATAGCTTTCCAGTAGTTTTGTCGAGGGCAAAAAAATGACGTTTATTTGAATTTCTTCTAGAAGAATAAAGAAGACGAAACAACTTGTAAATGTTTGTGCATAATGTGTAGCTTAGTGTGATTAAGTGAAGGATACTTTCAGTTTTCTACCAAGTTCAATTATTTATTCATGGCATTGAAGCAAATGATAGAGGTAAGGGGAATTTTTTTAGTAACAATCGTCCAATGCATAATGAGAAGTTTGAATAGAGTAAATAAGTAGGGACTAAAGAATTACTTAAAGAACTTACGCTAAATATACGTATTTTGATTCAATACAGTACATGTTTTGGTGAAGAGCCAGTCTTTTTTTATAAAAACTTTGAAAGGATGAGAGCATCGTTACAGTCATTTTAACTCGTTCAACCGATGTATATGTAACATTGTCAGAGCGTGCCAGAATTGCTAATGAAGCTAATGCCGATTTGTTCGTATCATTCCATGAAAATAGCGCCTCAAGTCCATCTGCAACAGGGTATGAAGATTATATTTCACCTACAGCCCAAAATATTACTGTTTCCGTGCGAGGTGCTTTTCATCGTGTAGTAACAGAGTTTCTTACACAAAAAGGCATTCAAAATCGCGGTATGAAATCCGCGAGCTTTCAAGTATTACGTGAAACAACAATGCCAGCTATTTTAGTAGAGCATTTGTTTATTTCTAACCGGAATGATTTAATGTTACAAACAGATGTGAATTTTATAAACGAAGCGGCTCAAATGTACGCTAGAGCTATTAGAGCTGCGTTAGGAACGATAGGAAAACCAAATGGTACAGTCTGTTTAGATGCAGGGCATGGTGGGGAAGATGCAGGGGCAACAAACGGAAATGAATATGAGAAAAACCATGTGCTTAGACTTGTATTACAGATCAAGTCTATTTTAAGTGGGGCACAAATAGATCTTTCAAATAAAATAGGGTATAAAGTTGTTGAAGGGGCGAATGCTTTTCGGATTCAGTCTGGGAGGTATGAAACGAAAGTAAATATGTTGGCAGCGATGAACGAAGCGTTACAGCAACAATATTTATACTATGCACAGGAGCTTAATTCTAATAGTGACGAAAAGGGATGGCGTTTTATTAGTGGTAAATATACTACCCAATTAGATGCACGTATTGCTGCGGAAAGGGCGCTTCGTGATGGAAAGTTAAAGTATGTAACACTGATTGGGACGATAGAATAATAGATAGCAGTTTTTGTCGATGTAGAGTGGTTATATGCGGCAGTATCGTTTACAATTTACTTGATACAGAAATGAGGAGGCAGTATTCATGGCAAAGTGTAGTGTTCGCATATATCCTTTAGGACCAATACAAACAAACTGTTATATCGTCAGCAATAAAAGTAAAGAGTGTATTATTTTTGATCCCGGTGAAGAAGGGGCACGTTTAGTAAAAGAGATTAAAACAAATAACTTAAAACCACTAGCAATTTTTTTAACGCATGCGCATTTTGATCATATTGGTGCAGTAGATATTGTACGGGAGACATTCGATATACCGGTTTATATTCATGAAAAAGAAGTAGACTGGCTAACGGATCCGTTAAAAAATGGTTCAGGCAAATATTTTGAACTGCCAAATTATACAGTAAAGGCACCATTAGAAGAGCATATTATTCGCACAGAGCAAACGTTTGAAATAGGGAGCTTTCAGTTTAAAGCCGTATTTACGCCAGGCCATTCGCCAGGGAGTGTATCGTATGTATTCGAAGAAGATGGTTTTGCGATTGTGGGGGATACATTATTTGAAGGTAGCATCGGGCGCACAGATTTAATAGGTGGTTCGATGCAAGTACTATTAAAATCAATCCACGATAAGTTGCTAACATTAGATGAAGATATAATTATTTATCCAGGACATGGCGACTATACAACGCCGGCTGCTGAAATGGAGAATAATCCGTTTTTAAATGGGTTTTAATGATATAAGAAAAGCGTACCGCTGACGCGATACGCTTTTTATTAATGTCCGGCACCCGGTACGTGCATGAATGTTGCATAGTACGTAAATCCAGCAAAAAAGATTGTTAAATACGCACCAAAAATGTACATGTACATACGTTCTGAAAGGTTTAAGAAGCCTAATAATAAGAATAATCCAGTATTACCTACGAATAATAGCGAAACCTCAGACATATGTCCTAGATAGAACATAACAGCAAAAATACCTGTCCAGAAAGCCAAAACTTTATACATATTAGCCATTTCAATTTTCCCTCCTTTGGCGAGTGAATACACTAGTCTCCCGTATATTATAAATGATGTGTATCGATAATGTAAACTGTCACTTAAGTGAACTTTGTGACAATCACGTGTAAATTATGATGTTACTCGTTTTACGTGAATTTCGTATTTACAATGTTCACATTTATGTAACATGTTTTCCGTTTGAATAAATTCATTTTGTGAAAATAATGCATCAATTTGTCCACGTAAATAAGCTTCGTGTAATGTACAAATAAGATTTTGATAAAGTGGCAATTGGTTATGGAAAGGACAATTGTAAATTGTAAACTGAATGATTCTTTGCGTATCTTGTTCTGCAATGTGTGGCACGTAGCCAATGAGTGCAGCACGTTCTGATAATAGGTTTACTTTTTCCTCGAATGTTAATGAGGATTTAGCCCGTGAACATAGGCCTTTCATCTCCTCAAGGCCTTGTATATAGGCAAGCTCTTTCCCTTTGTCCATTGCTTCTTCACCGAGCGAGTTTACTAATTGGAGTAAAATATTAAAAAGAAGCGGTTCCTCTCGCTTTGGAAAAGTTAATGCAATGCCTTCTTCCGTCGCTTTATAAAGACGCCCAGGACGACCACCTTTCCCCGTTTTGACGAAATCCGCTGTAACTACTTTAATTTCAGACAGTTTTGTCAGATGGAGCCTTGCAACGTTTGGATGAATTTGAAATTGATTAGCAATTTCTTGAACAGTAAATGTACGTTTGTTCTGTAACATAAAATTATAAATTTGAAATCTTGTTTCATCAGCTAAAGTGCTTGTAATTTTTAACGGATGTAACAATTTGCTTCACCTCGTTTTCTCTATTTTATTATAGTGTATATTGTGTAGGAAGCCCACCTTTTTGTAACGGAATTTGCTATTTATTACATCACAATTCTTATCGCCATGATGAAATTTTGAAAAAGACGTCAAAATTAAATTTTGCCCCTTTCTATTTCCTTTTGTGAAACCTCTGACTATAATGATGGCATAGATAGCGATATGCCCATTATTTATACAAAAGAGGTGTATAGAATGGAGCATGAGACAATCATTGCAACTCAAAGCGAGCAGTTAATTTTAAAAGCATGTCATTTTGGTGCATCCGATATTCATCTAGTTCCGACAAAAGACCAGTATTCCATTTTCCTCCGCAAATTTGGAAAACTAATCGAAATGGGGACGTTGCCAGATGAAATGGGGATGCGGGTTATTTCATATCTAAAATACTTATCTTCTCTTGATATTAGCGAAAAGCGCAAGCCGCAAAGCGGGGCGTTTCAAAAAGAAATTGAGCACAGTATGTATGCTTTTCGTATATCTACTTTACCTTCTATATATGCAAAAGAAAGCGTCGTTGTACGTATATTACGGCAAAATGTAGCTTATCCACTTGCGTCACTTTGTTTTCATCCTCAAACTGCTCATGTCTTAACACAGCTTGTACATCATAGACAAGGGCTCCTATTAATTACTGGAGCGACTGGTTCAGGTAAAACGACAACTTTATATTCTTTAATTCGATATTGCCGTTCAACCCTTTCACGCCATGTCATTTCTTTAGAAGATCCAGTGGAAAGTAGCCAAGAAGATTTATTGCAAATTCAAGTAAATGAGCGTGCGGGTGTTACATATGCCGCCGGATTAAAGGCCATTTTAAGACACTCGCCGGATGTTATTATGATTGGCGAAATACGCGACCGTGAAACAGCACGGATTGCACTAGAAGCCGCATTAACGGGACATCTTGTCATCTCAACAGTGCATGCAAAAGACACAGTCAATTGTTTATACCGTTTAATGGACTTAAGTCTTTCAATCGAAGAACTGAGACAAGCACTTGTGGGGATTGTAGCGCAAACATTAATCTATGTAGAGCAAAATGATGAGCGCAAGGCACTTTTTGAAATTTTGAGTGATACCGCTTTAGATGAAGCGATTACCGTCACAAAGAATGGAAGTGTGTATGCGTTAGCAAAAGAGTTAACATTAGAAGCACAAATACTTGGCATCCAAAGGCTGTATATATAATGTTCATGCAGTTATTCACATATATTCGACCAAGTAATCGTATTCAAGTCATTCAGTTACCACAGCTACTTAGTAGAACGAGTATATTGCTTGAAGAAGGTTATACATTTGCGGAGTGTATTGAAATGTTACTTCCGTATCATGTAAAAGACTATCCAAAATGGAAACCAACATTTGAACAAGTATTTCAAGACGGTGTAGGGCCGACTACTATATTTGCGTTAATGGGTATGAAACGGCAATACCTTTTATCCATTGAATTAGCTGAAATGACAGGAAATCTGTCACATACTTTATCGATTGTTGGCAATCAAGTGCAGTTTTCTGAGGAAATGAAACAGCGAGTAGCGAAATTGCTTGTTTACCCAGTCGTTCTGTTTATGTTAATTGTTGGTTTATTTATCGTGTTTCGTCTCCAATTTTTGCCCAATATACAGCAAATGATGTATACGCGTGTTGGTTATAGTAATACATCAAGTATTCAGTGGTCTAAATTTTTCTTACACATGCCAGATTATATTATCGTACTAATTGTGTTGCTTATCGGCTGGCTTGTCTTAAGCATAGCGTACGTTAGCCGTAAGCGAATTGATTTACAATTAGCCTTGTTATTAAAACTCCCGTTTATTCGCTATTATTGGCGCTTATTAATGACAAGGCAGTTTTCAAGAACGCTTGGCGAGTTGTTATTAACGGGCTTTTCATTGCAGGCCGCGTTAGAACATTTAATGGCACAACCTCATCAAAAGCAACTAGCTTATATTGCCTCAGTTATTCAGCAAAGGGTGATATATGGCGATGCATTATCTCAAGCGGTTATTTTATCTCCCTTTTTTTATCCGAAATTTGATCATTTTATTGCGCACGGTGAACAGAGTGGACTTCTTGGGCGCGAGCTTATTTTGTATGCAGAACTATTAGATAGTAAGTTGCAAAATGGGATTAAAATGATAACGAAAATCGTTCAGCCAATGTTATTTATCATTATTGCCATTTGTATTGTTGCAGCATATTTAAGTATTTTACTACCTATGTACAATATGTTGGATGTCATATAGGAGGGTTCAAGATGTTAAATAATAAAGGATTTACTTTAATCGAAATGTTAATTGTATTGCTCATTATTTCGGTCCTTATTTTAGTCACCATCCCGAATGTCACGAAGCATTTTGCGACGATTGACGAAAAAGGGTGTAGTGCGTATGTTTCTATGGTTCAAGGACAAGTAGAGGCATATAAAATTGATACGATGAAATATCCGACGGTGTCTCAGTTAATCGATGAAGGCTATATTTCAACTGAGGAAGCAAAATGTCCAAGTGGTGAAAAAATACTAATAGAAACAGATGGGAAGGTGATTGTAGAAGGGGGAACCCCATGATTCGCCAACAATGTGGTTTTACATTAATTGAGACGTTGGTTGTTTTGGTGATTTTCAGTGTACTAACAACAGTAGTCATTTCTTTTTCCTATCACCACCTAAAAGTAAATCAATACGAACAAGCGATTGAAAGATTTAGATTAACCTTACATCTTGCTCAGTTAACAGCGCAACAACAAAAGAAGGAGGTAAGTGTTTATGTCATAAATCACAAAGAAGTAGGTTCAAATATGTCACACCAAGATTACCGATTGAACTGGATGGCACCAGAAGGAATGACGATTCACATTCATACAAATAGGCGGCGCATTGTATTTAACGTGAAAGGACATGTGCAAGAATTAGGAAAAGTAGAATTTACCACGCCTCAAAAAAGCACGAAGTATAGTATGAATTTATCGAAAGGTAGGTTGCGCTTAGTTGAATGAACAAGGTATGACATTAATCGAGACGATTTTAAGTATAGCGATATTATCGCTCCTCGCAATGACCTTGTTACCTTTTGCAAACCAGTTAAAAGGTCAATTGTTTGATCAAAAAATAACGTATTATGCGAGTGAAGTAGCTTATAATGGTGTAAAACAAGTGGTAACAACAGGAGTGACACAAGGTACGATAACCATTGAGGATCTGGACTATAATTGGCGTTATAAACATGGTGAGATTTGTGTTGACTATTCCAATTGGAAGGGGCCACAGTTAATGTGTATCAAATCAGAAGAAATGATCGAATAAGCGAAGATGGCTTTACATTTATAGAAGCACTGTTACATTTACTACTCTTTGTTATATTTGCACAGCTCATCTATTTTTTAGTGGTGGAATTTAACGAATTATCCGGAATGCAACAAAAAAGAGTACAGGCAGACTGGGAAATAGGTGTTACGGATATTAGTCACTATTTACCCTATGATAGCGTAGTGACGGTATCAGCAGATGGCTTAACGGTGAACGTGACAACACCGCATCACACATACGATATTCGGTTTTTAAATGAAACTTTATGGAAACGCCAAAAGAGCGGGAATGAAACATTGTTAACAGGTGTAAAAAATGCCACATTCGTTTTAGATGAGAACAAGCTAACTTTAAAGGCACAGCTAGAATCAGGTGTGAAGAAGGAGCGGATATTTATTGTGGTACAATCTGTGGAATGAATATGGCGCACTTTTTCCGATTACGATTGTTTTATTATTTTTGTTGACAAGTGCTTGTGTTACGTATGCAGTCACATTTCAAATGGAAATAAAAATTTATAACACATTGGAATTGTCGAATGTTCGTGCTACGATTGATATACTAAATGTATTAATCCATGAGTTATAATTTTTGAAGTGATAAAGAAGGTGATTGGCGTGCGGAAAATTTATTTAGTAGGTTTTATGGGGTGTGGGAAAAGTGCTATTGGACGACGATTAAGCTACTTTTTAAAAATGCCCTACTACGATATGGATCATGAAATCGTTAGACAGCAAGGGATGACGATTCCAGAAATTTTTGAAAAGTATGGAGAGGAACGTTTTCGCCAGATTGAAACGGAATTTCTACAAAACTTTCGTAACGAGGCATGTATTATCGCAACGGGTGGAGGAGTAGCAATGAAAGAAGAAAATCGCCGGATTATGCGAAGAACGGGATTAGTTTTTTTTCTAGATGCTACCTTTGAAGATATTTATGTTCGAATTCGTAATGATCAAAATCGCCCGATTGTGCAACGTTCTTCAAAAGAAGAATTACATGAGCTGTATCAAAATAGGAGAAAATATTACAGAGACGTAGGACACATTCAAGTATTAACAGAAAATCGGTCAATTCGACAAATTGTTGAATATATCGGGTTTCAAGTGAATCGTTTGAAAGGCGAATGAAATTTTGTTAAAGAAAAATAATGTTCGCCTTTAGATGTTTTTTAAAAAAAGATTGCCTTTTCATCAGTTAAAATGTTAGGATATGGCTAAGAACGTCTAGATAAACACGAATGTTGAATAGTAGGCGGATGAGTGTACGGGGAGAGAACGTGAAGTGGCGTCGCCGAAGGAGCAAGTAGCAAGGGCTATGAATCTCTCAGGCAAAAAGACTCGTACAGGACGCATCTCTGGAGAGCGCCGGAAAGCCGGCCACCAAAGGGGAAAGCTTATGTATGTGGTGTGAAGCCAATAATAGGTGATACTTTCAGGTGCAAGGACAGAGAATTCCGATTAACGGGATTCGTCTGTCCTTTTTTAGTGGATAAAAAAGTGTAAATTTTACGGGAATCCACATATAGAAAGGAGATCATCTTCACTTCCTTTTTGTCGAGATGTATCTTTCTAATATTGAAACATTCGTACTATGTGTTGAATGAATTTGAAAAAATACAGGATTTTAGGAGGGGTTTTATGAGTAACTTAAAGCGCACACCGTTATTTGATGCTTATAGTAAATACGGTGGAAAAACAATTGATTTTGGCGGTTGGGAATTACCTGTACAGTTTTCTTCAATTAAAGAGGAGCATGATGCGGTACGTAATCGCGCTGGTTTATTCGATGTATCCCATATGGGGGAGATTTTTGTAGAAGGACCAGATGCAGAAGCCTTTTTACAAAAACTATTATCAAACGATATTTCAAAAATTCAAATTGGTGGAGCACAGTATAGTGCAATGTGTTATGAATCTGGTGGCGTTGTCGATGATTTATTAACATATCGTTTAGATGAAAATCGTTATCTTTTATGTGTCAATGCAGCAAACATCGAAAAAGATTATGACTGGATGGTAGCACAACAATTTGGCGATGTTACCATTACAAATCAATCGAATAACTACGCACAAATTGCGTTACAAGGTCCTTTAGCAGAGGAAGTATTACAACAGTTAACGTCAGAAAACTTAAGCGATATCAAATATTTTAAGTTTAAAGAAAATGTTGAAATTGCAGGTCATCCAGTGCTTGTATCACGTAGTGGCTATACAGGTGAAGATGGATTTGAACTATACGGTACGCCAGAAGCCATTATTGATTTATGGGATAAAATTTTAGCAGATGAACGTGTTGTACCAGCAGGACTTGGGGCGCGTGATACATTGCGCTTTGAAGCTTGTTTACCGCTTTATGGACAAGAATTGTCAAAAGATATTTCGCCGCTTGAAGCAGGGATTGGCTTTGCGGTGAAGCTAAATACCGATTTCATTGGTCGAGATGCGCTGGCAAAACAAAAAGAAGAAGGCTTATCTCGTAAAGTAGTCGGAATTGAAATGGTTGGTAAGGGGATTCCGCGTCATGGCTATAAAGTGTTGAAAGACGGAACGGAGATTGGTGAAGTGACAACAGGAACACAATCACCGATGACAAAACGCAATATCGGTCTAGCCTTAATAGACACAAAATTCAATGAAGTCGGAACAGACATCGAAATCGAAATTCGTGGCAAATTAGTTCCAGCAGTTGTAGCTGCAACACCGTTTTATAAACGAACAAAATAATTGAAAAGAGGGTCAAACATGAAACATCGTTATTTACCAATGACGGAACAAGATCAAAAAGAAATGTTAGAAACGATTGGTGTTTCTTCGATCGATGAGTTATTTTCTGATATTCCGGAAAAAGTGCGCTTCCAAGGACTTTATAATATTAAAGAGGCAAAATCGGAAGCCGCTTTAATGAAAGAGTTATCAAAGCTTGCGGCTAAAAATGCAGATACGGCAAGCAACGTATCATTTTTAGGTGCAGGTGTTTATAACCACTATAAACCAGTTATCGTCGATCATGTCATTTCTCGTTCAGAGTTTTATACAGCGTATACACCATATCAACCAGAAATTTCACAAGGGGAGCTACAAGCCATTTTTGAGTTCCAAACAATGATTGCAGAGCTTACAGGGATGGACCTTGCGAACTCGTCTATGTATGACGGTGGAACAGCTTTAGCGGAAGCGGGTATGCTTGCTGCTGGTCATACAAAACGTAAAAAAATTCTTGTCTCTGGTGCTGTTCATCCAGAATATAAAGATGTTGTAACAACATATGCAGACGGTCAATCAATACAAGTAGTCACTGTGCCGACAAAAGACGGTGTAACGGATATGGAAGCATTAAAAGGTTTAGTAGATGACCAAACGGCTGCTGTCATTGTGCAATATCCTAACTTCTTCGGTCAAATCGAAGATATTCAAACAATTGGTAACATTACACACGAACAAAAAGCATTAATGGTTGTGTCAGCAAACCCATTAGCGCTTGGTGTACTTACACCGCCAGGAAAACTAGGGGCAGATATTGTAACAGGAGATGCACAAGTATTCGGTATTGCCGAAGCGTTCGGCGGCCCACATTGTGGTTTCTTTGCCGTAACGACAAAATTAATGCGTAAAGTGCCAGGTCGTCTTGTAGGTGAAACGGTCGATCAAGAAGGGCGCCGTGGTTATGTACTTACATTACAAGCACGTGAGCAGCATATTCGTCGTGATAAAGCGACGTCTAATATTTGTTCCAACCAAGCGTTACTTGCGCTTGCTGCATCTGTAGCTATGACAGCACTTGGAAAGCAAGGCGTACAAGAAATGGCGAAGCAGAATATTGTCAAAACACGCTATGCGAAAAATGCGTTTGAGGCAGCGGGCTTTACTGTACCATTCCAAGGGGCACACTTTAACGAAATCGTTGTCAAAACAAATAAATGTGTGACACAAATCAACAAAGGCTTAATCGAAAAAGGGATTATCGGTGGCTTTGATTTAGGTCGCGTATATCCAGAGCTGAAAAATCATGCATTAATCGCTGTAACTGAACTGCGCACAAAAGAAGAAATTGATGCGTTAGTAGCGGAAATGGGGGCATTACAATGAGTCACGAAAACCAACCATTAATTTTTGAATTAACGAAAGAAGGTCGTGTAGGCTATGCATTAGAGCCTTTAGATGTACCTGATTTTGATCTTGCTGAATTATTACCAGCGGGCTATGTTCGTGAGGAAGCAGCAGAACTACCAGAAGTAGCAGAGCTAGATATTATGCGTCATTATACAGCGCTTTCTCGTCGTAACCACGGGGTAGATTCAGGTTTCTATCCACTAGGTTCTTGTACAATGAAATACAATCCAAAAATTAACGAAGCTGTGGCGCGTTTCTCAGGTTTTGCCAACGTGCATCCACTACAAGATGAAGAAACAGCACAAGGCGCAATGGAGCTTTTATACGATTTACAAACATCACTTGTTGAAATTACAGGTATGGATGAAGTAACATTGCAACCAGCCGCTGGTGCACATGGTGAATGGACAGCACTTATGATGATTCGTGCATTCCACGAAGCAAATGGTGAAGGTCATCGTAATAAGGTCATCGTACCAGACTCAGCACACGGCACAAACCCAGCATCTGCTACAGTAGCAGGCTTTGAAACAATTACAGTTCAGTCGAATGAAGACGGCTTAGTGGACTTAGAGGATTTACGTCGTGTGGTAGGTCCTGATACAGCAGCGCTTATGTTAACAAACCCTAATACACTTGGTTTATTTGAAGAAAATATTTTAGAAATGGCCAATATTATTCATGAAGTTGGCGGTAAAGTGTATTATGATGGCGCAAACTTAAATGCGGTAATGTCGAAAGCACGTCCTGGCGATATGGGCTTTGACTGTGTACACTTAAATTTACACAAAACATTCACGGGTCCACATGGTGGTGGTGGTCCAGGTTCTGGTCCAGTAGGGGTGAAAGCAGATTTAATTCCGTTCTTACCAAAACCGGTACTTGTGAAAACAGAAGAGGGGAAATACCACTTTGACTACAACCGTCCGCAATCAATCGGTCGTGTGAAGCCTTACTATGGTAACTTTGGTATTAACGTGCGTGCATACACGTATATCCGTACAATGGGCCCAGATGGCTTAAAGAAAGTAACAGAATATGCGGTATTAAATGCAAACTATATGATGCGTCGTTTAGAAGCATATTATGATTTACCATATAACCGTCACTGTAAACATGAGTTTGTGTTATCAGGTCGTCGTCAGAAAAAGCTTGGTGTGCGCACATTAGATATTGCAAAACGTCTGCTTGACTTTGGTTATCATCCACCAACAGTGTACTTCCCGTTAAATGTAGAGGAAGGTATTATGATTGAGCCAACGGAAACAGAATCAAAGGAAACATTAGATGCATTTTGTGATGCGATGATTCAAATTGCACGTGAGGCAGAAGAGAACCCAGAAATCGTTCAAGAAGCACCACATACGACAGTTGTGTCACGTCTTGATGAGACACGGGCAGCACGTACACCAGTACTTCGTTATATAAAGCAATAATGCCAATAAACCGCACAGAGTACTCTGTGCGGTTTATTCCTTGTATTGGTAACCTATCTTGTATCTGGTTGTTCGACCTCTTACGCCTTAACTATATAATAGGAAGAAACTCAAATTACATAATCACTTTTCGTATTTTTTGTACCAATGTACTTGGTTACATGTTAAAATTGCTTTTTGCTATAAAATAAGAAAGCCCCCAAATTTGGGAGCTTAGTATTATGCTTTAGATTTGACTTTACCAGTCCAAGTTTTAAAACCACCTTGTAATTGGTAAATTTGATTACAGCCTTTTTTCTTTAGCATTAAAGCAGCACGTGCACTTCGACCTGTATTTTGACAGTATAAATATACTGGTAAGTCTGATCGAATCTCTTTATGACGTTGGTTTAGTTGCGTCATTGGAATGTTACGCGCACCTAGGATATGTCCTGCTTCAAATTCTTTTGGCTCACGCAGGTCAATCAGTTGTGCTTTACGATAGCCTTGTATAAACTGTTCTTGTGTTAAGTTTGTTACGGCCTTTTTCAAACGGAATGAATTAATCAGTACGTAAGCAATGATCACACCTAGGATAATGGCGATTGTAATAAATACTTGTTGCACGTTAAAATTTCTCCTTTCTATCTATCAGATATATTATAAAAGAGAACGGGGCATACGTCGAGTAAGTTTACTAAATACTTTCATGGAGGCATTGTTATGAAACAATGGTATTTTATTAATTCGGGACCTTGTCGTCCATCCTTTAATATGGCGCTAGATGAAGCGTTGTTAAATTGGCATAGTGAGAAGTTAATTCCACCAGTTATCCGCTTTTATGAATGGAATCCGGCAACATTGTCGATTGGATATTTCCAACGTGTACATAAAGATATTGATATGGATGAAGTACGTCGTCAAGGGTTAGGTTTTGTCAGAAGACCAACTGGGGGGCGTGCGGTACTACATGAACATGAGTTGACATACTCGATTATTGTCGAAGAAGATTATCCAAATATGCCGAAAACGGTCACAGAAGCATATCGTGTACTAAGTGAAGGGATATTGCAAGGATTTCAAAATCTCGGTTTAGATGCGTATTTTAGTGTGCCCGATACAAAAGAAAAGCAACAAGATTTAAAAAACCCGAAAAGTGCGGTTTGTTTCGACGCACCAAGTTGGTATGAACTTGTCGTAGAAGGGAAAAAAGTAGCGGGAAGTGCACAAACGCGTCAAAAAGGTGTTATTTTACAACATGGCGCGATTTTGCTGGATTTAGATGAAGAAAAGTTATTATCTGTGTTTAAATTTTCAAGCGAAGCCATACGTGAAAAAATGCGTGTAAAGCTTCCTGAGAAGGCAGTAGCAATCAATGGGTTAGTAGACAAGCCATTTACAGTAGAACAGTGTATAGTAGCCTTTAAACAAGGTTTTCAAGAGGCATTAGAAATTGAGCTAATCCCTTATGAATTAACACCTGAGCAATTAGCATACGTAGAACAGTTAGAAAAGGAAAAGTATGCAAACGATGAATGGAATTTTAGAAAGTAGAACGTTTGTTTGAAAAAATTTTCCTTGTACAAAACGTTGATATAAGCGGGTTTAATATAAAATAAAAAAAATCAAGCCCTTGTTTGAAAAATAATTCTGTAGTAATCTTTTCTAAGTGCATAAAATACAACCATATATATAGAAACAAATACTCAAATCAAACACAACATCTTGTGTTTGGTTTGTATTTTTTGTTATGGATAGGTATGATTATGGAAAAGATTTAAAACAATTAAAGAGGGGGCTCGTTGATGGAAAGTGTGCTAGAGCAAACCATCCAAGTAGATCAGCTCAACAAAGATATTGAGCAATTCCCGCAAGTGCATCCGATTACACCGGACATGCATATTACGCATAAAGGTGTATCACGTCTTGTGATGATTGACCGCTATTCGTTTAAGGATACGGAAAAGAAAACGTTAAAGTCAGGCGATTTTGTTGTGTTAACTGTCAAAGAAGACCCAAAATTCCCGGCACGTGGACTTGGAATCGTTCAATCCATTAATACTGAAACAAAAACAGCAGATATCTTAATCGAGGAAGATTTCCGTCATGTACTAGAAGACGAAAAAGAACAGTCAACAGGAATTATTACTCGTTCATTGGATATTATTGAAAAACCGCTTGAAATTTATTATGAACAAATTGCAAAGCGTAATGCGACAGGTTTAGCGGCTGTTGAAAAAACGGCAGAACTGCGCCAAGAATGGTTTGAAAAGTTTTATGAACAACTTGTAAGCTTAAAATTCATTCCTGCAGGGCGTGTTATTTACGGAGCAGGTTCGCAAACGGATGTTACATTCTTTAACTGTTATGTTATGCCATTTGTGGCAGACTCACGTGAAGGGATTAGTGATCACCGCAAGCAAGTAATGGAAATTATGAGCCGCGGAGGTGGCGTAGGGACGAATGGTTCAACACTTCGTCCACGCAACACATTAGCGCGCGGTGTTAATGGTAAATCAAGCGGTTCTGTCAGTTGGCTTGATGATATTGCCAAACTGACGCACCTTGTTGAGCAAGGTGGTTCTCGTCGTGGTGCCCAGATGATTATGTTAGCAGATTGGCATCCAGATATCGTAGAGTTCATTATTTCGAAAATGCAAAATCCACGTATTCTTCGTTACTTAATGGAAAATACAACGGACGAGTCCATCATTCGTCTAGCAAAGGAAAAATTAAAATTCAAGCCTTTATCGCCACAAGATGAAGCGATGTATCAAGGGATTGTGAATTATAAAAATATCCAAGGTTTAGGTGGCTTTAATGATGCCATCATTCGTGAGGCAGAAGCAAAGTTACGTGACGGTGGGACATACTCTGTTCATAATTCAGAATTCTTAACAGGTGCCAATATTTCTGTCACATTAACAAATGAATTTATGCATGCTGTTGAAAATGATTTAGACTTTGAATTGCGTTTCCCAGATGTAGCGAACTATACACCGGAAGAAATGGCTATTTATAATGAAGAATGGCACAAAGTTGGCGATGTACGTGAGTGGGAACGACTAGGTTATGGCGTTCGCGTATACCGTAAAATCAAGGCGCGTGAGTTATGGAACTTAATTAATATTTGTGCAACATACGCGGCAGAGCCAGGCATTTTCTTCATCGATAATGCAAATGAAATGACAAATGCTAAAGCATATGGTCAACAAGTTGTAGCGACAAATCCGTGTGGTGAGCAACCGCTTGCACCATATTCAGTGTGTAACTTAGCAGCTGTAAACTTAGCTCAGTTTGCAGTGAAAGATTCAAAATCAGTAGATTATGACGCATTACGCCAAACAGTGAAAGTAGGCGTACGTATGCAAGATAACGTAATCGATGCAACGCCGTACTTC
The DNA here is from genome assembly GCF_057837305.1 of Lysinibacillus sp. RU7. Classification (NCBI taxonomy): domain Bacteria; kingdom Bacillati; phylum Bacillota; class Bacilli; order Caryophanales; family Bacillaceae; genus Lysinibacillus; species Lysinibacillus sp. RU7. The sequence continues at coordinate 46,980 of NZ_JBYQFK010000013.1, forward strand.
TTAGAAGAAAACCGTAAGCAAGCACTTGGTGAGCGCCGTGTTGGACTTGGTGTCATGGGTCTAGCAGACTTACTTATTTATTGTGAAAAGGAATACGGTTCAGAAGAAGGGAATCAGCTTGTCGATGAGATTTTCAAGACGATTGCTGTTGCAGCATATGAAGCATCCATCGAACTTGGGCAAGAGCGTGGCAGCTTCCCGTTCTTACAAGGCGAATCAGAAGAAGAAACAAAACGTCTACGTGAAGCGTTTATTCATACAGGCTTTATGGAGAAGATGCCGGATCATATTCGCCAAGGCGTATTAGCGAATGGTATCCGCAACTCGCACTTACTAACTGTTGCACCTACGGGTAAAATTGTTGCCCCCTACATTTGTAAGAATGTAGCGTAAACTTGGCTATATGCGGGAAACTCTGGCGTATCTTTTACTACCTAGCTTTGCCAGCTATCAAACGGTAAAAATGTAAAAGTGTTGGTTTTTAACCTACCAGACAATCCGCAGGGAAGTCGTGGCTGACCCCTCAACGACTACATGCCGAGCAACCATTTCAACCTTGGAACATCAGTTCTTGTTTTATAATTAAATAAAACAAGTTGGGGATGATTCAGATGAAAAAAATGGTTGATGATATAGTCTGACCCATATGGCGACATATGGAACGGGTACTAATAATCCCGTCCTCTAGTATATAGAGAGTAACAATTGTGAGCACAGGTACAATGGTAGGCGTTGCTACAGGGCTTGAACCATATTTCAGCTTCACATATTACCGCTCAGGACGCCTTGGGAAATTTATCGAGGTAAAAGCGGAAATTGTACAAGAGTACTTAGCAGCAAATCCAGGTGTAGATGAAAATAATTTACCGCATTGGTTCATATCTTCTATGCAGTTAACACCAGAGGCACATGCAGATGTACAATGTATTATCCAAAACTGGATTGACTCATCGATTTCGAAAACAGTAAATGCACCAAAAGGTTATACAGTGGAGCAAGTAGAAAAAGTGTATGAACGTCTATATCGCGGTGGTGCAAAAGGTGGCACAGTATACGTCGATGGAAGCCGTGATACACAAGTTTTAACGCTGAAAGCAGAGGAATCTCATACAGATGAGCAACTGGAGTTTGAAGAGTTAAAGCAACAAGAGGAAGAAGTAAAACGTCCAGTTGTATTAGTCGATACAATTAAGCCGTTAACACAAACAGATGTAACAATCGGTTCAGAAGTAGGTAACACTTGCCCAGTTTGTCGTCAAGGTACGGTAGAAGAAATGGGCGGCTGTAACACATGTACAAACTGTGGTGCACAGCTAAAATGTGGTTTATAAAAAAGCCGAGATAGTTTAAAAAATTCACGAAAAACACTCCTTTGGATATGAATTCAAAGGAGTGTTTTTTTATTTTGAAAAAATTTGAAAAAATTGTATACTTTTTTCTTTTACAATTGTTATATAGGTGAGTGATCACTACGAACTAAAAATGGATAGCTAAAAGTTGGTGAGGTTTTGAATAATGGATGGGAGCAATTACTCCTTGAACATGCAAAAGTGGTATTTAAATATTTAATCAAAATCGGGGCTACGAAAGAAGACGCCGAAGATATTACGCAAGAAATGATTATAAAAACAATGGAATGTATCCAACAAATTGAACCAGAGAAAATGCGGGCGTGGATGTTTAAGGTAGCGATTCATCGCTATTATTCTCTTTATAACAAAAATAAATCTGTTGTCACGTTAAATCATGATGATTTGGAACGTTTAAAAACAGTTTTTGAACATGTAGAGAGCGATTTATTGATGAAAGAGCAGGCAAATGAATTGGTAGAAGCGTTGCAGGGACTTCAGCCCAAGTTTCAACAACTGCTCATTTTAAAGTATTACATGGAAATGTCGTATAAAGAAATCAGTGAGATTTTAGACGTAAAAGAAACGCTCGTGAAGACATATTTACAACGTGCGCGTAAAAGTTTTAAAAAAATTTGGGAGGACAAAGGGTATGAGCAACGATAAGGCAGAAGATATTTTCGATATTAAAAAAATGGAAAAAACTATTAAAAAAGCGAAGCGACGGGCCAATTGGAAAACGGTTTTGATTACGCTTATAGTTCTAGTTGTCGTCATGATTGGAGGTACAATTATGAATCGAAATATTACCTATAAATTAGAAAGGCCTGTGCAGTTTTCTGCTACAGGGTTTCATGAAATATCTGCACCGAATGAATTTATTGGAAAGCTTGAACGCTATCAAGGAATTTTAGGGGGAGAAAATCGCTATACCACTTATAAAATAATTGAAGGAAAAGTCGTTTATACAGGACAAGAAAGGTACGGATATGGACTCTTCCGTGATGAAAATTTAAATCGAATAGGCATTGAGTCGCCAATCCTCATTGGTCGTAGTTTTTCGGAAAAAGATTTACAAAAACAACTATATAATGAATTAGGTCAACGTGAAATGGTGTTTTTCTACCCGTTTTTACAATACAAAATATATCGTAATGATTTAGCTCTACTGGATGACATTGGTGAAGATAAAGTAATGGAAGTAGCTCTTTCTTTTGATCAAGGCTATACATTAAAAGAAGTGCAGTCAATGATTCCAGATGATACCACACTTTCATGGGTATGGGTTGATGATGTGAATGAGGAGGAAGATAGTTTTCAATTTAAAGAAAGGGATATGGATGGGAAAGTCATTCGTGTATTAGACAATTTAGTTCGTTCAGAACATACTGTCTACGGATTTTCTTTACTCAATAACAATGGCGATGTGGAAGACAAAGCTGTTCTTCGCTTTATTGGCGCGATTGAAGCAAATCAACAATTTAAAACGCGTTGGCAAGGTGAGTTTAAACGCTTATATGAGACACTAAGTGGAGAAGATGGTCAGTTAACCGAGGAAGACTTACAATATTATGGTGCAGTTGTCACAGGAAATGCACAAAACTTAGCCCAATTAAAAGACTTACCATTTATTAAAGCTTCATCCATTGGAGTCATTACGGATAAGTACTAAAATAAGTTAGTGAAGCAATATTAATAGGTTCTTTTTCTTAGGAGCAAAAGGGGAAGAACAGTAATAACAAAAAGGTTCACAACAAAATAAGGGGCAATTCGCATATGAATTTGCCTCTGCTTTTTTATAAACGATGTAGGTTAGCTCAATTCAGGCGCTAGTTGTTTGCAGGAGGAACTAAAAGAAGAGATTTCAGTTTTTCTTGTGGATTAAGAACTGATTAAGTGATAATAAAGTTATTCCATTAAAGGGCCATTTAGTTGCCCAAATCAAGTAAGTTTATTTCTTTTTATTCAGTCATATCCTTAGAATAAAAAAGGAAGTGTATAAACTGAAAAAGGGTAGAATTACTTTAGTCGGAGCCGTAGTAATTTTGTTTGTAGGAATCTTCTTATTTATCAATAATTCCTCGTCAAAAGGAAAGGTATCTGAAATTCCACCTACAGTAAGTTCTGAGGAAGTGGAGAATTTCCTATATGGAGATAATGGAATCGTGAATCAAGCGCATAATGAATTATCGGAAAAAGGTTATGAATACCGTATTTTGATTGCTGCTTATTCAAAAGAGGATATTCAGGTGAAAATTATCTTATCAAACAAAGAAGCAACAGAATCAGAACAAGAAGAGGTAAAATCAATCTTCTATGAATTAGTTGAAAAAAACAATTTAGATCCCAATGCATTTACTCTTAAAGTGAGTGATTCTGATGATGGACCAGATTGGTAAAAGGTCCTTATTTCATTAAGTCAACAAGCTAATCAATATTCAGTAATCGGACGCTTTTCCGGAAAACTAGGAAAGTTTCTTTGTTTTTATAGGACATAGTGTTATTGAACGCTACATTCATGAGGAGGAGGCATTGTTATGGAAATATACTGGATAAACGGAAAATATCAAGAAGATGAGCGGATTTTTGATTCTCAGTTTGAAGTTTATGAATGGACGGACTCATTATATCAAGATTTCTCAAATTGCTTTTTTAGAAAAGAAAATAGCGGTTATGCAACTCCTGATGTAAAGGTAATTGATTGTTTAACGGAACTAATACCACAATGGGCGGGATACACGAATGTACATGTTACAATACATAGAGATAAGATTGAGGTAGACGGTAAAAATATGTATAGAATTTGGACTTCATATAGTAGATAAAGTTATTCCACAATCGGGTGCGATTCTGTATTAAGAATCAGCGCTTTTTTTTCATTAAAGGGCCATTTAATTTAGAAGCTAAGTTGTATAGGAGTAAATGAATGAAACATAATGAACCTTTTAACATACACAACGTCTGTTTAAAAGAAATAAAATGAAGGGGTGCTTCATGAAAAAATTTCCTTTCTTGATAGGCATAATATTGTCGATAGCACTATTAACTGCATGTTCAAGTTCTTTAGCTTTAACATCACCTCATAGTGAAACAGCCTTAATTCAAGTGGTAAACAACTCTGATAACAAAATCCGTTTTGTTGAATTGTATTTTTACCAAGATTTAAAGCAACCTACAACACAAGGTGCAGCCAATGCGGATGGTTCAGCTCTTAAAAAAGGGGACATTCTTAGTTTTGAGCTGAGTAGTAGTGAATTCGATTTAAACCAACCAGTTACAATTAAATCATTTGTAGAAATCGACAATGTGAAAATGTCTGCGGGAACTGTTGAATCCATTCAACTCTCGAAGGGGAATGCATTTAATTTTGAAATAACTGAAGATACATCATCTAATGTTATATTTCAAAAGTTAGAAACGGTTGAATAAAGTTAAATATTAAACAGGGCGATTGCAAAAGCAATCAGTTACTCTTACACTAAACTAATTAATAGAGGCTAATCGTTATTCAATTAAAAGGCGCTATTGTGGAATATCAAAGGTAGAAAATAATCGAATTTTTTAATAAAAGTCTTATACTTAGTTAAAATGAAAAACTCCATCTTGATCTGTCTTTTTTCAAAATGGAGTTTTTGCATGTGCTTTTAAATAAGGACTGAATAGCACTTGTTAATCAAACTTTATTCTAAACCTACACCTGTTAGCCATTTTTCATGCAAAGAAATAATCATAGCCATTTTTTAAAATGAGAATAATCGTGACGACAATAAATAATACGCGGATAAAACCTGTCCCTTTACTAAGCGCGATTTTAGAGCCTGTATATGCCCCTAAAATCATCGCAAAGCCCATAATGAGACCATACGTAAAATTCACTGCCCCGAGTATTAAAAACATCAGCAAGGCGGCTAAGTTACTTGTGAAATTAAGCAGCTTTGAACTGCCCGATGCCTCGATAAAATTAAAGCCCATAAAGAGCAAAATAAAAATCATAAATGAGCCTGTGCCAGGACCAAAAAAACCATCGTAGAAGCCTAAACCAATGAGCAATATTAAACTAAGCCATTTCTTTTTGCCTGTTGCTTTGCCGCTCGTTTCAACTTTGCCAAAATCTTTTTTGACGAATGTGTACGCTAATACGGCAATCAGTAATATAAGTACAAGTGGTTGCAAAATATCTGGAGAAACTTGGTGGACAGTAAACGCTCCTAACAAAGAACCGATAAACACAAATGGTACAATAGGGCCGAGCATTTTCACATCAATTTTTCCAGCACGTAAAAATGTAATCATACTTGTAAAATTGCCCATTGATGCGGCAAGTTTATTTGTTGCGATGGCAGTGGCAGGTGGTAACCCCACAAATAATAATGCTGGTAATGTAATGAGTCCGCCACCGCCAACGATTGAATTAATAAAAGCTCCCGTAAAGCCAAAGAAAAATAACGCAAGTATTGAAAAAATATCAATCTCCATAATTTAACCTCTTTTCGTTATAGACATATGATATGTTACTTTCAATTTTCTGTAAATAATTATATGGCACTCATTTTGCACGATGCCATTAATATGATAAAGTGAAGGTGTTTTTATGGAATTTGTTGTACGCATCATGTTAGTAGCATTATATCAATTTTTATTTATCCCCATATAAAAAAGAAAATCGGCTATTTAAAACCGAGTGAACCAAAAATATTTTATGATTAGAAAACGAAATGGCAATGCCCTTTTGAGTGAGCAGTCATTATGCTTTGTGCCGCTTCTATCATTTTGTTAACACCGATGTTAGGTATCATGACGAGTGCTTTTGTACTGATTGTTTTTATGATTATTCTCGTGATGCGAGGTGTGCTTGAAAAGCGTTATGAGCCGGATTTCCGTCATTATATCGTTTCGTTTGCCCATGCCATTGCGATTATGGTTGCATTGATTGGGATAGTTATATATGCACTTGTGATGAAGTAATCTGCCAATTTTGATGGATTTTTTTCTTTTTAGTGATTCCGTTCTATATGTCGTTCGTCTTATATAAAGAGAGGAGGAAGCACATGAGGGAGGTTTATGAGGAGCATTATGATGCGATTTATCAATACATATTATTTTTAACGACGAACCCACATATAGCAGATGATTTCGTTCAAGAAGCGTTTTACCGTTTTTTTAAGATGAAAAACGTTCAGCATAATAAAGCTGTACTTATACGCATTGCGCGAAATCTCGTCTATGATTACTACCGGAAGAAACGTTTACTGCAATGGCTTCCGTTCCAACATGATAAACAAGACGAACAGCCATTACCATATGAATTAGTAGAGCGCTCTGAAGAAATGAAAAGGCTATATAAAGCACTGAGCAACATTAAAATCCATTACCGAGAAGTAATCGTGCTTCGCTATATTGAAGAATTATCCGTAAAGGAAGTGGCAACGTATTTACAAATAACGGAGGCGCAAGTGAAAAATCATACAGCAAGGGGATTAAAAGCATTGCGCGGCATTTTAGGGAGTGAAGTGCATGATTGAGAATCGATTAAAAGAGTTAGCAATTAAACAAGAAGAGCAAAAAAAGGCCAATCATTTCAATCAAATCGAAAGAAGGCTAAAACAAAATCAGCGACAAACGAAGTGGCAAGTGCGTTTGGTTACGGTACTTGTATGTATATTAGCATTGTTTCTCGTGTCGACAACTCAATTGTTCACACCACCCGAGCCAACTTCTACTTCGACGGACATTCAAAAAGCCTATATTATGTCGGGGGAGGGGAACCCCTATTCTTCATGGCAAGTAGGCGTTCGTAAAGTCGTTGATGTACAATGGATTCAGTTCATGACAGAGGCACTGGAAGGTATGCAACTAGTGGAAGAAGTTGAATTGCAGGAGAGTATTGGGTTTACAATGCGCCTTCATTTTCAAGACGGTACAGAAAATGTTTATAAAGTGACTTATGTAGGTGACGTTGTTTATTTCATAAATAAGAAAACTAATCAAATGTATAGATTAAATCAACCGTTCAGTGAATTTTATAATGTGGCAACAAGCCCATTAAATTATAAGGTGAACAATGATTTAATTTTTCCTGTTATCGTTATATTCACGATTGTCAGCATAGTAACAGAACGAATATGGAACAAACAAGACGAATACGGCAATAAGCAGTCAAAGCATTCTCATGTTTCACAGTCAGTGCTTAATATTGTGATGATTGTGCTGGTGAGCTTTCTTATACTATTCGTGAAACAAATTCATTTTTTTGCCATTGTAGCGGTTATCGTCATTGTGACAGCGATCAATTGTTGGATCGAGGAAAAGGTAGGAAAAAGCATAAACCGCCAGCTACTTATGATTACGAGTAGTTTACAAATGCTTATATTCATGGCGATGATCTTTTATTATCGATAATGCAAAAACAGGCCACCGCCTTGCGGTTAGCCTGTTTTATTAGTCATGATGCAATGTTGCTGCAATTTCTGGGTTTGTTTCAACTTCATGTAATTTACTGAAAGAAGCGATTGCGACTTCTACTTGGTCGTCTTTTGGCTCTTTTGTCGTTAATAGTTGTAGCCATAAGCCAGGATAGCCTAAATAGCGCAGTATAGGCACATTACGCACTTTATTTGTTGCTTGTAGTACTTCAAACGAAATCCCAATGACCACTGGAATTAATAAAATACGCGATACAAGACGTACCCAAAGCGGATCTGTTGGGACTAAGAAATAGACGAATAAACCAACGATGACTGTAAATAAAATAAAGCTTGAACCACAGCGATAGTGAAGGCGTGATTGCTTTTGGACATTTTCCACTGTTAATGGAAGACCTGCTTCGTAACAATTGATTACTTTATGCTCAGCCCCGTGATATTGGAAGACACGTTTAATAATAGGTGCCATCGAAATAATGTATAGGTAAGCAAGTAGTAAAGTTAACTTAAAGCCTGTCTCCAGTAAAATTTGAATGGTTTTTCCTGGGAACCACGGTTTTAATAATTCGGCCATAAACATGGGCACGAGCGTAAAAATGAATTTACCGAATAAGAAGGAGAGTACACCTACAACGGCAACACCAAGCCACATTTGTAGCTTGCTCATTTCTTCCTCTTCACCTTCATCCTCTTCACCAGGATTGACGTCATAGCGGGAGCTGGCAAACTCTAAATGGCGTGAACCAAATCCAGCAGATTCTATTAATGCTACAACGCCTCGAACGAATGGTATCTTCTTTAGTTTTTGATAAATCGGTTTTTTCTCTTTTTTCAAATGATAATAGTCGATTGAATCATCATTTCGTCGAATCGCCGTTACCATATGATCTTGCCCAGCAAACATCACGCCTTCAAGAAGTGCTTGTCCGCCGTAAACAGGTGTTTCTTTACTCAATATCGACACCACTCTCTACTAATCTCAAAATTTCTACCTTTCCATTGTACTAAATTTTTCGGAAAATCACTACCTGTCTGCATAGTTATGTGAAATAACGGATACGCTGAACACAGAAAGAGGTGATTTTTTATGATGAAAATTGCAGTGTCCACAAGTCTGATGAGCGCTTTTTATGTGACGGTCATGCTGAGGATATTAGACTTATTTAAATGGATTCATTGGAAGCCTACAAAATTTTTAAATACTATTATTTCGGATGGTTTAACACGTTGGATTGCGTTATTTGTGATTTTGTTTATTGTAGGCATCATTTTATTTATGATATTGCAATTTGTACAGTTGCTGCCTCCCGTTGTATGGGCCATCATCATTGGTTTACTAATTGCCTTTTTAACCGAGTGGCTCATTTATGATTTACCTATGGAGAGAGCATCTTTTAAACGTTTATCCATTCCTTTCTTTGTCGTTGTATTAACAGCATTTGTCTTTCTTACAGAGACCGCGGCATTCCATCGTAAAAGCTTAGAAAATCGAAATAAGTTGCCGTATGATACGTCTGCTATGGTAGAATAGTATGAGAATGAAAAAAGGGAGAATGACGAATGAAGCTTTTCGTATTAAACGGTCCAAATTTAAATCGTTTAGGTAAACGGGAGCCGGAAATTTACGGCTCCGAAACCTTAAACGATGTAAAAAATAACTGTATAGCATTAGCCCAACAATTTAATGCTACCATCGATTTTCGTCAATCTAATCATGAAGGCGAACTGATTGATTGGGTTCATGAAGCTGAGGATACTGGGATTGATGGGATTGTTTTTAATCCAGGTGCTTATACACATACGAGTATAGCGTTGCGCGATGCGATTGCAGCAGTGAATGTACCCGTCATTGAAGTACATATTTCTAATATCCATGCACGTGAATCATTCCGCCATGAATCAAAGCTTGCTGCAGAATGTGTTGGTCAAATTTGTGGCTTAGGTACGTTTGGTTATGAACTTGCACTGCGTAAGTTTTTACAAATGTCATAAGGGGGAATAATAAGCATGAAGTTAGCCAAATTAAGACAGCAATTAATTGATAAAAATATAGACGCTTTGCTCATTACGAATGAATTTAATCGTCGTTATATGACCGGTTTTACAGGTACAGCAGGGGTAGCGGTTGTTTCGCAAAGTGATGCGGTGTTTATTACGGATTTCCGCTATACAGCGCAAGCAACTGCCCAAGTAAAGGATTTTCGCGTTGTGCAACATAAGGGAACGATTTTTGAAGAAGTCGCAAACCAAGTCGCACAAATGAACATTAAAACGCTTGGTTTTGAAAAAGACGCTATGACTTATGGCATGTATGAATTATATAATAAGAGCGTAAAAGTGGATTTAGTGCCGATTTCAGGATTAATTGAAAAAATTCGCTTGATAAAGACTACTGAAGAGATTAATATTATTAAGGTTGCATGTGAAATTTCAGATCATGCATTTACACATATTTTAGATTTCATCAAGCCTGGTAAAACAGAGCTTGAGGTGTCGAATGAACTTGAATTTTTCATGCGTAAACAAGGTGCTACAAGCTCATCTTTTGACATCATTGTAGCGAGTGGCGTGCGATCAGCATTACCACACGGTGTTGCGACAGATAAGTTAATCGAAAAAGGTGATTTTGTAACGCTTGATTTCGGTGCATTATATAATGGTTATATTTCAGACATTACACGTACCATTGCTGTTGGCCAGCCTTCAGAAAAACTTGTGGAAATGTACAATGTTGTATTAGAATCGCAAATTTTAGCGCTCGAAAAAGTAGGGCCGGGCATGAACGGGATTGAAGCCGATGCCGTAGCGCGTGATTATTTAACAGCAAAAGGCTACGGTGAAGCATTCGGTCATTCCACAGGACACGGCATTGGCTTAGAAGTGCACGAAGGACCAGGGCTTTCGTTCCGCTCTGAAACGGTATTAGAACCGGGTATGACGGTAACAATTGAACCGGGTGTTTACTTACCTGGCATTGGTGGCGTTCGTATCGAGGATGATATTTTAATCACAGAAACGGGTAATGAAAGATTAACGCATTCGACGAAGGAATTAATTATTTTATAATATTTGGAGGAATAAAAATGATTTCAGTAAATGATTTCCGTACAGGCTTAACAATTATCGTTGATGGTAACTTATACCGCGTGTTAGATTTCCAACACGTAAAACCAGGTAAAGGTGCTGCGTTTGTACGCTCTAAATTACGTAACTTACGTAATGGTAACGTACAAGAAAAAACATTCCGCGCTGGTGAAAAAGTTGAAAAAGCGATGATTGAAAACCGTAAAATGCAATATCTTTATGCACAAGGTGACGAGCATGTATTCATGGATATGGAATCTTACGATCAAACAACGTTAGCTGCTTCTCAAATTGAAGAAGAGTTAAAATATTTACTTGAAAACATGGAAGTACACATTCAATCTTATCAAGGTGAAATGTTAGGTATCGAGTTACCGAACACTGTAACATTAACAGTTGCTGAAACGGAGCCAGGTATTAAAGGTGATACAGCTTCAGGTGGTTCTAAACCAGCAAAAATGGAAACAGGCTTAATCGTTAACGTACCATTCTTCGTCAACGAAGGCGACAAGTTAATTATCAACACAAGTGAAGGCTCTTACGTTTCACGTGCTTAATATAATACTCACACCCATTCTTTTTGAATGGGTGTTTTTTCTTTATGGAGATTTTAAATGGTATGCTAGATTTGATGGAGTAATTTTTAATAATAACTTGTAATGAGCAAAAATGTATCCTAAAAATACTAGTTGGATAGTGAAAGGTATGTATCATAGCCTCCGCGCTTTGCCACAGCCTACACAGGAGCTAAAACATTTGGATCTCCTGTTCCGGCTCCTGTGGCTATGGCGCGCTACGGCAAAGGTGAGTGCTTCTCTATGTTCTAAAAAGTATTTTTCTTAGTAGAAGTAATTATTTTCTTTAAGTTTATACATATTCTGCATAAGCCACCTTAGAATGGTTGTTCTCCAACATATTCTATCCTTGACTTATAGCAAAAATATTTTTAAAGCGAATAATTTATGTAGAAGTAGGTAGCACACGGAACGGAGAGCGGTGACTCCAGCGGGGCAGGCGAGCAAAGGCTAAAGTCGCCACGTCCTGTGGCAACGCCTTTGTGAGCAACATCATGTTGCCCCGAGCTGAAGGCCCCGCAGGAAATTTATTTGCGACGAAAGCGCAGCGTCAGGAGCACTGAGGTACGAACGACGAGGAGACTGAAGCCATGCCCGCGGAAAGCATCCGCTTGGAGTGTAGTGTGCCATGTATATAAGGCAACCCCGACTTTTGGTGATGAACCCACCATTTTCAAAAATACCAATTTTTTCAGGAACTTCTTGAAGCTGTATTCGTACTAATTATAGAGAGGGAAAAGGAGATGAGATTGTGAATAAGAAAATTGCGCTATTGTTTAGCTTACTTATGTTTTTCATTATAAGCTTTCCGTACAGTGAAGCATTTGCTAGTGCACAGCTAGATGTACAAGCAGAAATTGGCATAAACAATAAAATTAAACAAGAACGGGCAACCCCGCTCACTGTCACGATTACAAATAACGGAGATAGCTTTTCCGGTGACTTTGTGATTGACGCGGAAGTGAGCTATAGTTTAGGGTCTGCACTCGTTTTTCCATTAGACATCGGGAGTGGGGAAAGTAAAACATTCCAAATTTATTTAGATGGCTATTCGGATAACTTAATGTATACAATGCCGAGGGAAGATTATTTCCACTTCTATGAGGGTGGCATTGAAAAAGGTAAGAAAATAGACTACTCCGGTGATCATTATGTGACACCAAGAATGTTAGACTATGATTCTAAATTGTTATTTGTCGTGACAAACAATGAGGATCGACTTAGCGGCGTGAAACGGCTCAATCAGTTTACGGCTATGAATACGGAAATCATCTTTATTAATAATCCGAGTAATGTGTATTTAGCTGAAGAGCCACGTGCACTTCAAATGGTCGATTACATTTTATTTGATGAGATGGCCATTAGTGATCTAAGCGATAAGCAACAGCAAGCGTTATATAGCTGGGTGCAACAAGGTGGTACGGTATTAGTCGGTGCAAATGATTTTGGCGCGGGCGCAGCAGGCGTATTTGAAGAGAGCTTACCGCTTGTTTTAGGCAATACAACGGCCACTATAACAGCAGATGAATTGGCTGGAATCACAAACAACGGTGTGTTTACAGCAGATATAGAAGTAAACAATGCTACATTAAAGGATGATGCCGCGAATCACCTCCTAGTAAATGGTAAAATGTTGATGGCCGAAACACAAATTGGTAAAGGTCGTATTATGCAAACGACATTTTCTTTAGGAGATGAACCGCTTTCGAGTATGGCAGGTTATGGTAAATTGTTGGCGGAAATATTAGCGTTAACAAATTACAATCATCAATTTAACGGATATCAAAGTGCTGCTGGCTATGGAGCGAACTGGACGTACGTAAATGAATTATTCCCATCATTCAAATTTACTTCGGGTTGGGTTATTGCGATTATTATTATTTATATTATAGTTATTGGTCCTGTTCTTTACTTTATATTAAAGCGTTTTGATAAACGTGAAAAAATGTGGATATACGTCCCTATTGCAGCAGTAGTAACATCGCTATTGTTCTTCGTATTCGGTGCAAAAGACCGGCTATTAAACCCTCAAATACAGCAAATGGCCCTTTACGAAGTCCAAGAAGATGGCACGTTAATCGGCTCTTATACCAATGCCCTTTTATCTAACAAAGGCGGTGATTTTGTATTTGAAACCGATGCACAAACGACAGCGGTCGCTTATGGTGCTCACAGTAATCTAACATCTAGTGAACTACACAAAAAATCATACATTCAACAAACAGCTAATGGACAACGATTAACGTTAAATAATATGGATTATTGGTCTGTTCAATCAATTGTTGGGAAAACCACGATTAGCCAAGCAGGAAAGCTCGATGTAAAACTGACATTATCGAACGGTATTTTATCTGGTACAGTCACGAATAACTTACCGGTGGATTTAAAGCAAGTGAAAGTATTAAGCGGCGTAAAGGAATATGAACTCGGGGATATTAAAGCAAATGAAACGCTTGAGGTGAAGGAAGATATTAAATCTCAAACGTTATCAACACCCATTCATAACTACTCGTATCAACACAATTTTTCTTCGGATGAAGAACTATTCAATACAAAGTTAGACAATATGAAAGGGTCTGCAATCGAATCTGTGTTGAATCAAAACAAACCTGTGATTGTTGGTTGGTCCGATGTCTCGCTAGTCCCAGTGCAGCTAGTAGGAAATGCTGAAACGACAGCGATGAGCTATTTTGTACAATCGATTTCCCCTGAGGTGATTTTAGACGGGAATGTAACGTTTACAGTAGATGATACGATGGCAAATCTTGAACCGCTTGGTATGGCGCAACACGGCTATATTGAAAACAATGATATTTACAATGCGTATATAAGTGACGGCGAGTTCCGCGTAATATATGAGTTACTAGCAGATATTGATTTAGCAAATATTGCATGGGATTCATTGCAAATCAAATATAAAGACAGTGTGCTTTATACAGAAATTTATAATCATACAACGGATTCTTATGAGCCACTTGATAGCGCTAAAGTGACGTTAACGGAAAATGTACAAAACTACATCAATGCTGAACGTCAACTTATATTAAAGGTGTCACGCGTCGGTATGGATGATGGCATGCCCGTACAGCTTCCTACGTTTGAACTGAAGGGAGTAGTGAAAAAATGATTGAAATTAAAGGACTCACAAAGAAATATGGACAGTTTACTGCGCTCGATCAGTTAGATTTGGTCATTCCAGAAGGCGTTGTGTTCGGCTTTGTTGGGGCAAACGGGGCAGGGAAATCCACAACATTTTCGATTCTTTCTACCCTTTTAGCCCCGACGAGTGGAACGGCACATGTAAATGGGATCAATGTCGTGGAAAATCCAGTCGAAGTGCGGAGACAGCTCGGGTATATGCCAGACTTTTTCGGTGTTTATGACCAATTAAAAGCTGAGGAATATTTAGATTTTTACGGTGCAAGCTACGGGCTTTCTGCAAAAGAGCGAGAAAAGCTAATTCCAGAACTATTGGAACTTGTCAATTTAACCGATAAACGGTACGACTATGTGGATTTATTGTCCCGAGGGATGAAACAACGATTGTGTTTAGCTCGGACGCTTATTCATGACCCAAAAGTGCTCATATTAGATGAGCCAGCATCTGGTTTAGACCCACGAGCTCGCAGTGAAATGCGTGATATTTTAAAGCATTTAAAAACACTCGGCAAAACGATTTTAATTTCGTCGCATATTTTACCTGAACTGGCGGAGATGTGTGATGAGCTCGGTGTGCTGGATAAAGGACGTTTAATTGCGCAGGGAAATGTAGCAACGATTCACGCGCAGTTAACAGGGGATAAAGAAATGACCATTAAAGTGATGGGCGATGTAGCATGTGCAGTTCGACATTTCGAAGAGGACCCGAATATTAGTGCGATTGAAGCAAATGCAGAAGAAGGTATCATTACGTTTTTATACCGTGGTACGAAAGAAGAACAGGTGGAAATGTTGAAAAAGGCGCTGTTATCGGATATTGCTATTTATAGTGCCAATGAAGTCGAAAAAGATTTAGAGGACATTTTTATGGCGATTACGAAGGAGGCGCAAAACAATGATGCAAAAACTGTATAATCCTGTATTAATGAAGGAATTGAAATTGCGCTTTCGTTTCTTTAAAAGTATTACGGGTCTCATGTTTTATTTATTGGCGCTATGTATCGTAGTCATTGGCTTTTTCATGATTGTGACACAATTTTCAGGCACGGGTTATTTTAGACCGTCTGAAAGTCTTTACTTATTTATGATGATTTCTGTGTTACAAATGGGGCTCGTGATGTTTATCACGCCTGGTTTAACAGCTGGTGCAATTAGTACAGAGCGTGAAAAGCAGACATTGAATATGTTACTCATGACAACACAAAGCTCGTGGCAAATTATTTTTGGGAAATTAACATCTTCTATTGCCTTTTTAGGGTTATTGTTAATGGCGGGTTTACCGATTTATAGTATCGTCTTTTTATTCGGTGGTGTTTCACCGACACAGCTATTAACAATTTTCTTCTTTTATTTTGTCACAATGGTAGCAATCGGCAGTATCGGGATCTTTTTCTCGACAGTGATTAAACGTACGATTACGTCGATGATTGCCACATATGGCGCGATGATTTTTTTAGGCGGCTTTACAGCATTTTTCTTCTTTATTGGTATCGTCATTGATCAGTCGGCGATGGCAACAATGAGCTCAAGTCAAACTTACACACCGTTCTCACCGATTACGTATTTTTGGGCGAGTATTAATCCAGGCGCACTCATGTTAACGATTTTATCGAGTGATATGCAAGAAGGTCTTTATTCGACTGTCGGTGTTCGACTTCCTATTTGGATTCCGTATTTAATTTTCTATGTAGGTGTAACCGTGACAATGCTTGTGCTGTCAGTGAAAAAACTTCGTGTCAATATGAAACGAGGATAAGGAGGAGCTAGCATGGAGGAAAAGAACAGGCTATGGCAAGCTGTATTTGCTGCGCGCCGTAGTCTACTCCTTGAAAAATTGATACTGGGTGCTCAAAAAGGACTGCTTTACGCGGTCCTTTCGGCTACTATCGTGTATATCATTTCACGTCTATTTGTTTTACCGTATTATAGCCGTGTAGCGATAGGTGCGGCGGTCCTCGCGTTTTTATGGCAACTGATGCGTGTTATGACGAATCGGCTGACGAAGAAAGATGCGTTAATTTTATTGGATGCCTATTTTACGCATAATGAGCTACTGACGGCTTTAACAGCGAAAGAAGAAAATGGGCTCGTTCAATCTTTAGTGAAACAAGCGTCTATGCAAAAAGAGCAAGCGTTACAGGCGTTTAAAAAGCGACCAAAAAAATTGTTTCAATCAAAAGTACTTGCGACGACATTTGGTCTGTTCGTTTTACTGCTCGGCTTAATTGCATTACCTGCTAATACACAGCAAGAAGCAAAAGTAGTAGAAGCGGATCGGACGATTACGGAAAAAATCGACAAAGAGGTCGAGGAACAGTTAAAGAAAGAGTTGTCAGAGAAGACGAAGAAAGAATTGGAAGAACTAAAGCAAGCGTTGGAGGAAGTTGAAACGAGCGAGCAGGCGCTAAAAGAGCTCGTCAAAAAGCAAAAAGAATTGATGAAGCAAGAACAACAACTTGCTGAACAACAGCAAAAGAACGAATTATCAGCAGGTGAGTTGCAGCAGTTAAATGAGCTTGCTTCTTTAAATAAAGAACTAGCTTCTGCAGCAGGTGAGGCGCAAAGTTCATTGAGTAAGCTTGGAAAGCCAATTGATTTAAATTTACAAAAAACAATTGCCAATATGAATCCATCATCTTCTTTAAGCCAAAGTACCGGTCAACCAGGCACGACAAGCTCAAGCGGACAGCAAAATACGAATAATAATAGCTCACAAAGTAATGGAAGTGGGCAAAGTGGAGGGTCAGGTCAAGGGACAAATCAAGGCCAATCATCCACGAATAATAACAACAGCTCAGGGCAATCTGGCGGTAGTGGGCAAGGGCAAGGGGCTGGTAGTGGAAGTGGTGCTGGTTCCGGCAGTGGTTCGGGAAGTGGTAGCGGTGGCAAAGGTGGTTTAATGGGCGGCACAGGTTCTGGCGGTCGCGATTTATTAGCGGTTCCGCATCGTATTGGTGGATCAAGCGATATGACAGTGGATTCTGGCAAAATAGGTGAAGGCGATACGATTGAAGAAAAAGGTTACGTTCCTGCGACAAGAGGTGACGTGCGCCCATACGAAGAGGTAGTTGGCACATACAAAGATAGCTATATGCAATCTACTGAACGATTGCAGCTACCGAGTGATTTACAACAAATGGTGCAACATTATTTTACATCAATAGAAACAGACTAGGGGGATGAGCATGGCTTTTCATGAACAACAATACGAACAAATGAGTAAACATTTACTCGCAGTAAGAGAGGAAATCGGCAAGTTTATTGTCGGGCAAGAAGAAGCAGTCGAGTTTACACTCTATGGGATTTTAGCAGATGGACATGTGCTGTTAGAAGGGTTGCCTGGACTTGGGAAAACGATGCTCGTTCGTACGATTGCTAACGTACTGGAGCTGAGCTTTTCCCGGATTCAATTTACACCCGATTTAATGCCAGCAGATATTACAGGAACGAGCATGATTGAACGTTTAGAAAATGGCAAGCAGCAGTTTACATTTCAAAAAGGACCGGTTTTCAGTCAGATTGTGCTAGCCGATGAAATTAACCGGGCAACACCGAAAACGCAAAGTGCATTACTTGAAGCGATGGGCGAAAAAACGGTAACGGTACTTGGCGATACGAGGTCAATGGAACGACCATTTTTTGTGTTAGCCACACAAAACCCAATTGAAATGGAAGGGACGTACCCACTGCCAGAAGCACAGCTTGACCGTTTCTTATGTAAAGTATTGCTTCCATATCCTTCTAAGCAACATTTGTTAACGATTATGGAACGGACAACAGGTGCTGTATCGGCGGAGCTGTCAAAAGTAATGGATACCGAACAGTTATTACAGGCACAGCAGATGGCAAAAGAAGTCATGATTGCACAGGATATTCTTGCGTATGCGGTGGATATTGTCACAGCGACGAACCCATTTGATGCGAGTGCCCTTGATGAAGTGAAGCAATTTGTGCAATATGGTAGCGGTCCACGCGGAGTGCAAAGTGTCATTAAACTGGCAAAGGCACGCGCGCTGATGCATGGGCGTTTCCATGTGTCGATAGCAGATATTAAAGCGGTAGCAAAACCTGCCCTTCGTCACCGCATTTTACTCAATTATGAAGGAGAAGCGTCGGAGAAAACAACGGATGATATAGTGGAAATCATTTTAACAAAAGTACAGCAAGGAGCATCCGTATGACGAAGGAGCTACTGTTACAAAGTGAGTGGCAGAAAAGAATTGGGTCATCGAAGCTTGCAACTAAATCTAAGCTGCGTGGTCAACATAAAGGCTCACACCGTTCCAATCGCTTTGGCTCCTCGATGGATTTTAGTGATTTCCGTGAATACCATCCGGGTGATGATGTACGTCAAGTAGACTGGAATGTATACGCTCGTACAGAAAAGTATTTTATTAAACGTTTTTTAGACGAGCAAGAAATGAGAGTACATATTTTACTTGATGCATCGAAATCGATGGTTCATCCAGAAAAATGGTTGCTTGCAAGGCAGTTAGCGCTCGCACTTGGTCAGCTCGTATTACAAAATGATGACCGGCTTTCTTTTTCCGTTATTTCAGCACAACAGGTCATACCGTTTCGTAAAAAAGGTGCAACGTATAAGCAAGCGTTTGCGCATACAATGGCTAGTTTGCAACCACCATCCTTAAAGGATTCATTTGTACAGCATGCCATGAAACAGCTGGCAAAAGGGCAAACGGTGCTCATACTGATTACAGATGGACTTGAGCCGATTGCTGAGTGGGAGGCGCTTATTAAACGATTACCACGCTATGCTGGCGATATTCGGATTATTCAAATTGAAACACAGGAAGAAATGAAACCGAACTTTACTGGGGATGTAGAGCTTTATGATGTTGAAACAGATGAGAAATTAAATATTTCTGTGTCCAATCAAATGATCCAACAGTATATCAATAAAAAAACAGAGCACGAAAAAAAATTCCAGCTTCTTTGCGCTAAATATGGTGTAGCAACAATTCAACTCGTTGCGGAAGAAGGGTTTTCCAACGCTTTTTTCCACCGCCTAAAAAAAGAGAATTGGATTATGTGAGGTGACGATGAATGGGCTTTATGAATTTCGCTTTTATCGGGATGATTATTTTTCCAATCATCGTCCTGCTGTATTATTTTTTCCGAAAGAAATATACGAAACAAACCGTTTCCTCCACCCTTTTTTGGGAAGAACTTATGCAGGAAACAAAAGCTTCTCCGTATTTAAAAAAGCTACAAAAAAACATCCTATTATTTTTACAACTGGCGGCGCTTCTTTTGCTTGTTTTCGCATTGATGAAGCCTTACTTGCCTAGTACGAAAATAGCAGGCGAGCAAGTCATTTTTGTAGTGGACACTTCTGCTACAATGCTTGCTGGGAAAGAGGCCACAACGTTTGAACAGCATAAATATAAGATGAAGCAATTATTAAAAGACATGGATGGGAAAAGTATCACGCTTGTGACGACAGGACGCCAGCCGACTGTTGTGCTACGTGAAGAAACAAATACTGCTGAAGTTGAAAAGGCAGTAGATACTTTAGAAGTTACATATGAACAGGAACATATGGATAAAGCGGTTGAAGTCGTACAAGCATTTATTGGTCAACGGACGACGGCGATCTATGTTTTTACGGATTCCTTAGAAAAGCAACAACTACCCGTTGAAAGTGCTTTTGTAGAATGGCATGTATATGGACAAACCGAGGAGTTAAATAATGTAGCGATTACGAAGTTTGCAGCAACTGCTCAAGGGGAACAGACGACAGCACTGGTGCAGCTAACAAATGAAACCGATCAAACACAAAACATCACGATTGATTTATATAGTAAGGATCAGCGTCTTGTTTCAGAGCAGCTCACACTGGAGCAGCATGACACAATAAGCCATTTATTTGATCAATTACCACTGACGCCGACGATTACAGCGAAAATTGAAGTCAATGATGATTATGCATTAGATAATGAATGGGTTACAACTATCCAGCAGGAGACAATGGAGGTCATGCTCGATCCATCAACACACGCCCTTGTTCAAAAAGGCTTTGCTGCTGTTTATGATCACGTCACATTTTTTGATGAAGCGACATTGAAGCAAGCAAACGAGCAGTCTTTACTCATTTCAAATGATGTTACTTTATTAGATGGACAAAGCCCGGTTATATTAATTGGTCGCAATGATGAAAGTAGTAAAGAGATGAATGCATTTGCTAGTCAGTCATCCGATGCGTTATTTAGTTTTAGTCCATTGCAAGATGTGTATGTCCAATCGATGTATCCGCCCTTTGAACAGTTTGACACGATTGCAACGGTCGATGAAGAGCCATTTATTCAATTGTCACCAAAAGGAGATATTATTGTATTAGCCGATTTACAGGCGACAGATTGGCCGCTGCATCCTTCATTCCCGTTGTTCCTATGGAGTGCCGTGCAGCAAATTTCAGCGGCAGGTGACAGCATGGGGACGTTTACACCGAAACAAGCCGCATCTATTGCGTTGCGTGAAACAGAATGGTCGATTTATAACGAAGAAGGAAAATACGTGTCATCGTTTACGAGTGGCAAACAATTTATCGCCCCGGAAAAGCCTGGTTTATACGAGCTATCATCTGAGGATGAATCAAGACTATTTTCAACCGTGCTTGCCGCAAGTGAGCGCCATATTCAATCCGGTAAAAATTTTACACTGGGGCAATTAACAAACGAAAATGAGGAAGTGGAAACGTCTACTTCTTTCGTCCCTTATATCGTATTGATAATTTTGCTGCTCATTTTAGCAGAATGGGAGGTGCAACGTAGACGTGGATTTACGAATTGATATTCCGTTCGCGCTTTTATTATTTATTCCTGTCGTGCTGTATTTTGGATTTGTATGGAAACGGCATAAGGCACAGTGGAAAAAGCTTCATTATATTGTGTATGTATTGCGTATAGCAACGGTTAGCTGCTTAATTTTTGCTTTAGCGAATCCGTATATTTTATTGCCAATTGACAAGGAGCAAGTTTTATTTCTAATCGATCATTCGGCTTCTACAAGTGCAGAAGAGGATACAGCAACGCAGTTTATACAAGAGGCTTTAACGAGTAAAGAGGATAAGCATGAAGTCGGTATTTATTCATTTGCCAGTGCGGTGCAAACAGAAGCGCTACTATCCGATGAGGTAGAAGCAGTGCCGCAATTATCGGCCATGTCAGCTGTCAGCGATACAAATATTGAGGAAGCGCTAAAAATGGTGACGAGTATTGCGGATCAGCAAAAAGCAACCCGTATCGTGTTGTTAACAGATGGGAATGAAACAGAGGGAGAGGCGTTGCTAGAAGTAAATAAATTAACAAATAGCAATGTATCAATCGATGTTGTCCCGCTTGCTAAAAGTGCAGATGAGGATATTATTTTAGAAAGCTTTGAAACACCACAAATTGCTTATGAGGGGGAACAACAACAGCTTGTCACAAACATTTATGCAGAAAACGAAAAGCAGGTCGAGCTGATCTTATATGAAAATGATGAGAAAATAGTACAGCAATCAGTCACATTGCAGGCGGGTCATAACCGCTTTACATTTAATCATATGAGCAGTGCAACAGGTTTAGTAAAGTATGAAGCTCTTGTGCAAACGGCCAATGATGCTTTTTTAGAAAATAACAAGTTAACGAGCGTGACGACTGTACAAGCAGCACCGCGTTTATTAATTGTACAAGATGATGAGGCGACCTCTAAAATTCCAGCGATTATCGGAAACAGTACGATTGATTATGCCGTGATGAGTGCATCTATGTTACCATCGTCATTATCGAGTTATTTAGCTTATAATGCGATTATTTTTGATAATGTATCAGCTCATACAGTAGGCGAAGCGAAAATGGAAGTCATTGAGCAAGCGGTAAAGCATTTTGGGGTTGGTTTTATGATGGTTGGTGGTGACCAAGCGTTCGGTTTAGGAGGCTATTTCAAAACACCGATTGAAGCGCTATTACCTGTAGAAATGGACGTGCAAGGAAAGCACGAAATGCCGTCGCTAGGGCTTGTTCTCGTCATTGACCGCTCAGGTAGTATGATGGGGAATAAGTTGGAGCTTGCAAAAGAGGCTGCGGCACGTTCCATTGAACTACTACGTGATGATGATACACTTGGTGTGATTGCCTTTGATGATCGACCGTGGCCGATTATCGAAACGGCGAAGCTGGCCGATAAAGAGGAAGCAACAGATGCAGTGTTATCGATTCCAGCGGGTGGCGGAACGGAAATTTATAGCTCACTTGCATTAGCCTATGAGGGGCTACAAGATTTAAAGCTACAACGGAAACATATTATTTTACTAACAGATGGTTATTCATCTACAAATATGTCATATGACGATTTAATTGCTGCTGGATTAGAAAAAAATGTCACACTGTCAACAGTTGCGATTGGGCAAGATGCTGACCGAAATTTACTGGAGTCTTTAAGTGACATGGGGAGCGGGCGTTTTTATGATGTAGTAGATGAAACAACGATTCCTTCTATTTTATCAAGGGAAACGTCTATGATGACACGAACGTATATTGAAGACAATCCGTTTTACCCGACTGTGTACAATGCAGATAAATGGAATCATTTATTTGCAGATGGTGTGGCACAAATGAATGCCTACATCGGTACAACGGCTAAACCGCTTGCTACCGTTGTTGCAGAGAGTGAAAAGGAAGATCCTGTTTTAGCCACATGGCAATATGGATTAGGGACAACAATTGCCTTTACTTCTGATGCAGCTGGTGCGTGGGCTGGCGGCTGGGCAACTTGGGTGAAATGGCGTGAATTTTGGCAAACGGCAATTGCCGAGCTTTTACCAAGCTACCACGATGTAACGTATTCCGTAACATCAGATGGCAACGGTCAATTCACCATTACAGATGTATCAAACGAAGCGGCATTTTTATCAGTAACAGCGATTAATGAGGCAGGGGAAGAGTTGCCGATTGAAACTGATGTATTATCCGCTAGTAAAATAAAAGTGTTTGCCGATGGAGAGCCTGGCCTTGTGTTCTTTAGTATTGTCAACAAAGACGGAGAAATGGTCAAAGTTGGGGTACAAATGCCGTATAGTGATGAGTATAAGCAAAGTACAACGAATACAGCACTATTAGAAACGATAGCGAATAGTAGCGGTGGTCAAGTCATTGAAAAAGCTAGTGATGTATTCCGACCGTTTCAACAAAAAGGGACAGAAAGCCGCTCGATTACAACATGGCTTCTAGTCATTGCCTTGTTATTATTCTTTGTGGATATTACACTCCGACGATTTGGCTTCTCCTTTAAAAAGAAACAAGTCGTGGGTTCTAATATAATAGAAGAAACTCCAACGAATGTTAGCGAGTTATTAAAACAACTAAAACGAAAATAATAAGCGGGAGGGATCATTCCCTCTCGTTTTTTATGAGTGGGAAGGGGATCAAAATGTATTGGGAAACGCTACCTGGATGGTTTTGGCTAATATATTACTTCTTTTTATTTACAACGTTAGTAACGGCAGGGGTTAGCATTAAGCAAAAGAAAATAAAAGGTTTGTCTATTTTAACTATTGTTTTTACTGTGACAGTTCCAGTAATAAGTATAATAAATTGTATAGGAAGAGCAGCAGGCATGAATGAATTTGAACATTTGATTAGTGAATTACAACAAGGTAAAAATTGGTCTATTTATTCCATGCTAGGATACTTCTTTTTATTCGTCTGGTGGATGTTGTTTTTGCGCAAGCGTAAGAAACAACGTGTAACGGACGATTATTAATTTGAAGAAAACCAATAATCATTCAAAATAGTGGAATTGAATTTTATACCCAATTTTATCTTTAATAGTGGTTCAATACTAAAATATGTTCTGGATTAAAAACAGAGATTGATATAAAAGCATATGGAGTGAAGGGCGGTGACTCCTGCGGGAACAGCACGCGCGGAAAATCCACTTGTATCGGGACGTGTCCCGATACAAGTTAGTTGGAGCCGTGCCCGCGGAAAGCGTCCGCCCGTAACGGAATATGCGGTCAAGTACATATTTTAGCGAAGAGCCTTAATAGTATAATAAAATATTTCGATATTCATCTTATTGTTATGTGGGAAGGTGTAGTTAATATGAAATTTGAGCACATAGCTTATCCAGCATTTATTGAGAAAGAAGCTGGTGAATACGGCGTTTATTTTCCAACATTGCTTCCTGATACGGGGTGGGAATATCCTTTAAGCACAGGCTCTACAAAAAAGGAAGCAATTAAACAAGCAAAGAAGCGTTTAGCTTATTTTCTAGCAGGTGTTTTATATGATAATGAGGATTTACCAAGTAATGCACCGATTCCTCAGGAGCTTGTGACGAAGCATATGGAAGTTATTTCCCTGAAACCGACTTATACCGATTATGCCAAGGAAATTGAAGAACATTTGACTGGGCGTCATTGGCATATTTCTTTCAATCAGGATTGGAGCAGTGATTTCAATGCTGTTGCCTACAAGAATAAGGATGGGTTATGGGATGTGAAGGCAGATGGTTTATTTATTGAAATAGAACATGACAAGTTGATGCAGATTTGTCCGACTTATCCGTTAATTTGTACGGTGCGACTACAATCTGAAGCCCAGGAAGCGTTTGATTGTTTTGTGAGAAAGATACGAGAAGGGGAAGTGTTTTGAAATAAAGGTGAGAGAAAATAATATTACCTTCTTAATTGTGCCTTTGGAAATCAATTTGGTTGTTGCTTATATCGAGTTATGATGAGTGAAAAAACTTTCTACACAATTGCATACGCTAGGTAGATTATTTAAGTTAAAAGGTTTACAATTTTTGTATGAGGTGATAAATATGCTAAAAAATTTCAATATACACAAACCGATTATTCAAGCACCGATGGCAGGTGTCACAACGCCTGCGTTTGTTGCAGCTTGTTGTGAGGCAGGTGTGCTTGGTTCTATCGGAGCCGGTTACTTAAATGGCGAGGAAACACGCGCGTTTATTCAAGAAGTAAAGCAACTAACGACTAAACCATTCAGCATTAATTTATTTGTACAGGAAGAGCCTAAGATTGATGTTCATGTATTACAAGAAGCGCGTATGGCGTTACAACCTATTTACGATGAACTTGGCATTACAGATATACCGAAAGTCATGTCGAATGAAGTATTTGAAGGGCAAATTCAAGCCGTTTTAGATGAAGAAGTGCCGATTGTGTCATTTACGTTTGGCTTGCCAAATGGAGACGTGGTTCATCGTTTAAAAGACAAAGGTATTTTTGTGATCGGTACAGCAACTACGAAAGAAGAGGCAATAGCGGTTGAAGAAGCTGGTTTTGATGCGGTTGTTTTACAAGGAGGCGAAGCAGGTGGGCATCGTGGTTCTTTCCAAGAGCCTATGCAACTTATACCAATTCGTGAGTTAGTGAAGCAAGTTGTAGGAAACGTAACGATTCCAGTGATCGCTACAGGTGGCATTATGACGCGACAACATGTGGACGAAATGCTATCGCTAGGCGTAGAGGCTGTGCAAATTGGTACAGCACTCATTACGTCAGATGAATGTGGTGTGAACGAATATCATAAAGAGGCCATTTTACATTCAAAAGAAGTGGGTACATGTGTGACGGTTGCGTTTACGGGAAAACCTGCGCGCGGTCTGATTAATAAGTTTACAGAGCAATTAAAAGACAAAATCGTTGCACCGTATCCATTGCAGCACCATTTAACGACGAAAATTCGCCAAGTCAGTGCGAAAACAGGGCATCCTGAATACTTATCCCTTTGGATGGGGGAAAATAGCTATATGGCGAGACGTGCCTCTGTCAAAGCCATCATCGACTCACTATGGGATTAATCATGTGATCAGTGGAAGCATAGGAACAGGTTTCACGTAAACTTGAACTATGCTTTTATTTGTTTATAGTAGCAATTCAATATTTTAGTTGAAAAGTAAGGAAGGTGATTGTATGCGCACGCAATTAGAAAAATTAGCTGAACCTACGTATAAAGCATTTACAGAAAAATTAGTTGAGACAAAGTATGAGATTTTAGGAGTACGGATTCCGACACTCAGGCAGCTTGCGAAGGACATTGTACGAGCAGACTGGCAGGCATTTATTGAACAGCCGAAAACAACTTTTGAAGAAATGATGCTTGAAGGGTTTGTCATTGCATCCGTAAATATCCCCGTAGAGGAACGCTTCATTTTCATTGAAGCTTTTATTAAAAAAATTGATAATTGGTCGCTTTGTGATAGTTTTTGTTCAAGCTTAAAAATAACGAAAAAGTATCCACGAGAGATGTGGAACTTTTTAATGACTCTTCGACATGAGTCGCATCCATTTGTGCTGCGATTTATCATTGTCATGATGCTCATGTATTATTTATCGGATGAATGGATTGAGCGTGTTTTTCAGGAGTTACAGCGAATTCAGCACGATGATTATTATGTGAAGATGGCTGTTGCATGGGCCATTTCCATTGCTTTTATAAAGCAAGAGGAAAAAACGCGTCAATTTTTACAAACAGCTGTACTGGATAATTTTACATTTCATAAAGCATTGCAAAAAATTAGGGAGTCTAAGAAAGTAAGTAGCGACGTGAAAGAAGAACTCAAACAATGGAAGCGAGTGAAGTAAGTGTGGCATTTAACCTTACAAAAGAAAAAAGAAAGTGAACCTGCTCATTTATTATCTATTAGGGAAACAGATGATGAGTGGGAAAGCGATTTACAAACAGCTAAGGAGGAGGGGATTGATTTAGCGGCTGAACTTCAAGAGCGTTTAGACGAAGTACGTGAACGATTATTACAAGTATTGCCGGAAAAATTTCATCTGTATATACATAACGATACGTTAAATACACCCAATTTACCGAAAGCTGTGCGTGAGGAGTATGTAGCTTGGCAAGTAGCTTTAGAGCAAACATTTACAGAGGTGTTAGATCATGCACATACAATGAAGCAACAAGCGATTCCGTATTTGCCAAAAAGCACACAAGAGGTTTTCGGTGACTCTTTGCATGATGCTGTTATTGTCAATATAGAACGGGTAGGGAATGACGTAACTATCATGCTCAATACAGATGGCGGGTTTACACCAAAGGCAATTGTAATATTAAAATTCGTCAATGTGCTTGCTGAAATAGGAGAGATTGAGGCAGGTAGCTACTATATTTATGATGAGCTTCAAAAGACAGCACGCGGTTTTGCATTACGTGTTATTTGGGAGTGTCCGGAAGTGGAGTGGACGATTACATGTGAAACAATTGAAGCCGCATTTTATTTTCGCCCAGTAGCTTATTTTGAGCAGAAAAAAGCCGATTTTGAAACGTTTGTCCATCAACTGGCACCACATATGCAGTACTTCTTTATTACCGATACGGTGATTCCATGGGATCGGGGGAAACTGGAAGTAAGTGCGGATGGTGTGTACGTGCGAGGGATGAAAGTAGCCGAATCGTTAGAAGCTTGTAAATCGCTTGTTTATTGTGACACATATGAGGATCCGTATGCCATTTTTAGTGTCCCTGTACCGGTGGAAGAGCTAGAGGAGGCAGCGCTCAGTAATGATTTAGAATGGCAAGTACGAGCGTTCAATACATTGTATGACAATCCTATGCCACACCGCGAAACCATCAATCATATTTTACAAAACATTCACATACAAGAGAATAATGAAATGATGATTTATGCGGTAGCCACACATTTTAAAGCACTGCAGTTATTAGATGAAAAGACAACAGAAAAATTGAAAGAGTGGTGGGATTAAATTGGAAGCATCTATTGTCTTTTTTTGTTTAGCGATTACATTACATAATCTCGAGGAAGCGATTTGGTTACCGAAATGGTCTCAGCAGGCGTCAAAGTTTCAAAAGCCAGTTACGACAAGTGAATTTTATTTTGCGGTCATTATCATCACAGCACTTGCTTATTTATCGGCATTTATTTATATGAATTTCCCGGATTTTCAACTAGGGAAATGGTTATTTATTGGCTTTTTAAGTTCGATGGTATTAAATGCTATTTTTCCCCATCTTCTTGCAACGATTGCAACGAAAACCTATGCACCTGGACTTATCACAGGGCTAATATTAAATATTCCGATTAATTCTTTCATTCTTTATCAAATGTTTCAACAAGGTGTCATGACGTGGGGAGAATTGATAGTATCAACGGTTGTCGTAGGTCCCTGTTTAATTGCGCTCATACCATTGCTATTTTGGAGTGGGCGTCAGTTATCGCCTTTTTCACATCATGCATAAAAGTTATCGAACGAAACTAGTATGATTCAAGGCAGTGCATCTTTTTGCGCTGTCTTTTTTAGCTTTCACACTCTAAAGCTTTGAAAATGAGAGATGAACGAAGCTATTGATGCGAAATATTTGAATAAAAACGGTGTTCTGCCACTTCCCCCTACTTCATATACTACGTTACGAGAGGAGGGAGGAGGCGCGTGGAACTTCAAGATGTATTACGTGTAGCAGCCGTCGGATTAGTCATTGCACTACTTCATATATTTTTCGAGCAGACTGGGAAAAAAGAATTTTCATTCTTTTTATTCTTTATTGCCTATTTGTATATGACCGTGGAGCTTATTCGATTTTTGCGTTTGTTTTTTGAGGAAGTGGCGCAATTTCTACGATGGCTCTCCTTTTCAATATGAAGTATTTAATTTTTGCGACGTTATGCATGCTACTACTTAGCTTTATTAAAGGGGCGATTGGTAAGCTACATCCTATTATTAGCATTATTTTTTTCTTTTTATTTTTCGCACAAATATTTGCACTCGTCTTATATCCTCTTTTTTCAGAGCTAGTGACCCTTACTCAAGTCATTCCGTATAGTAAGTTGCTTGCGTATACAGCACTCCTGTTATTGTTAAGTCATCTTGTGAAATCGATATTGGAAGAGCAGGATTATGATGCTTTTGCTCAAGGAGTAGATATCGCTATACGTGGATCACTTGTACTCATCTGGTTGCAGCAGCTAAAGCCCGCAATGACACAACTAACAGATTTGCTACACAGATTTAGTTAGAGGGACTGACATGGCACAATTACTACACCCGATCACAGAATCGATTACGTTGCTCGCGACATTGTTGTTATTGTTTTTGCTTCTTTTACTAATTGAAGGTGTATCCATTCATTCACGTCAATTGTTATCTACTGTTTTTCTATTTCTCGTACTTATCATTGTTGCACAACAGTTATTTGATGCTTTCGTATTAATGAAAGAAATCGCTGCTATCTTTTCGGCCTTTTTTTTAGCATTCATTCCACTTGTCAGCACGGTCTTAGTTATTATGCAGTCACTGATTTCATTAGTAGCATGGAGCCCGGCCATTATTTTTGTTTTGCAACTGCTCGTGTATTGTTGTGACAAGCTATTGATTCCCTCTCTGTTTATGGCACTCATATTTGATATATGTACAAGGCTTTATCCGCAAGTATCTTTTTCAAAAATAGCAGAATTAATTCGAAAAACGATTTTTAGTATAATCGCAGCATCTATTGTGTTGCTATCCTCATTTTTAACATTTTCAAGCGTTGCCTTTTTCTCGATTCAAGAGACATTTGCAACTCCATTAAAAAAAGTCATTGAACAAAACGTGCCGATTATTGGGTCGCTGCTTGTAGAGGGGATGTCACTGTTAAAAAAGTTTCAATCAACCGCCACAACAGTTACGGGGTTTACAACGATCACAGCACTGCTAATCCTATCATTTTATCCAGCGGTGACATTGCTCATTAAAGCTTTTACATTTAAATTAGCGGGGGCGATTGCAGAACCTTTTGTAAATAGTCGAATTAGTAATTTACTTGATGATATTGGCAAGACCTTGTTTATGCTATGTGCGATTGCATTGTTATTAGCGATTGGGTTTATTGTCATTTGGTTGATTCTATTTTTTATCGTGCAGATTGGGACTGGGAAATCACTATGATTCAATTACTTTATTTAATTGTCTTTTCTGTTATTTTACAAACGATTATAGGAGACGAAGATTTTTCTACATTCGTAAAGCTGGCCGTATTTTTATGGTTAATTCAATTTATTGCACAGAATGTTAAGTATATTGGCTCCATTTTTCTCATAGGATAAGGTGACAGAAAGGAGGGCAAGTAATATGTGGCAACAAAAAAGGCGAACATAATCGCGTTGATTGTCATCGCCCTCGTTGGATTTCTGCTGTTTAGGCAAGACGTGAGTCCATCAATAGAAGAAACGGTAGAAGTAAAACTAGCGGCAACACTCTCACAAATTGAGGGGGTAGGACAAGTATCGGTATATTTTCATACAGAGGCATCAGCGGAATCTACACTATTTTCATTTAGTGCAAGTGAGAATAAAGCGACGTATACAGGCGTATTAATCGTTTCGGAGGGGGCTCAATCACCGATTATTAGGCGGCAATTGCAAGAAGCTGTAAGTGCTGTACTCCAATTGCCAGCACACCAAATTATTATTTTACCAATGAAAAAGGAGGATCATCATGAAAGTTAAAAAAAGAACAGTTTGGTTTTTAACACTTGTATGTTTAACAGCTGTAATATCTGTGTATTATTTATTTGAACGACCAAGTAATTTTGACTTCACAGCGATTTTTACAGATGATTCATTAGAGGGAGCTATTTTAACAGGCGTAGATGAAGCAGAGAAGGCGGTACAAACAGATAGCTATGTGTTCGAGGAGATTCGCATGGAAATAGATAATGAACGAAGTGAGCTACGTACGCAATTAACAACGAAAATGGCTTCTGATCAGTCTACAGCAGAGGAAAAAAATGAGGCATACAATGAGATAAATGCGCTAATTGAATTAGAATCATCAGAGGCGATGCTTGAAATGATGATTGAGGGACTTGGTTATACAGATGCACTAGTGCGTTTAGAGGGAGACAAAGCAAATGTCACGGTGTTAACAGAAGAAATCTCGACAGAACAAGCAAATGAAATCGTGTATCTCGTAAAAAATGAGATGGATAAAATGATCCATGTGACCGTAAATCCACAAACTTCTTACTATTAATGGAAGAAAATAGTGGGACATGTGTTATATAGCAGGTAAATACAATTTTGCGCCCGAAATGTAAGCGTTTGTAGTATTTTATGTGAAATTTTTTTAATTTTTAAAATAACTATTTCAAAATGGCTGAAATAATTATAAAATAGTGTTCGTAGTTTAAATTACATACAAGGGAGAGTTATTAATGTTCAAAATTCAAGAAATCCGTGAAATTATTAAATTAGTAGATGCTTCTACAATCGACGAATTCGTATACGAAGCAGACGGCTCAAAAGTTAAACTTAAGAAAAACGGTGGCGCAGTTGAAGTTGTAGCTCCTAAAGCAGTAGCGGCAGCTCCAGCACCTGTTGTAGAACAACCGAAAGCAGCAGCTCCAGTAGCGGCTCCAGCTAAAGAAGAAGCACCAGCAGCGGCTCCAGCAGCAGCTAACGATGCTGATTTACACAAAATCACATCACCAATGGTTGGTACATTCTACCAAGCTCCAAACCCAGAATCACCTGCATATGTAAAAGTTGGTGACAAAGTAGGCGACGAAACAATCGTATGTATCGTTGAAGCAATGAAATTATTCAACGAAATCGAAGCTGAAATTAAAGGTGAAATCGTAGAAGTATTAGTTAAAGATGGCCAATTAGTAGAATACGGTCAACCATTATTCTTAGTGAAACCTGAGTAAGGAGCGCTGCTAACATGAAAAAAGTATTAATTGCTAATCGCGGTGAAATTGCAGTACGTATTATTCGTGCATGTAAAGAACTAGGTATTTCAACAGTTGCAGTATATTCTGAAGCAGACGCGGATGCACTTCACGTAAAGCTTGCAGACGAGGCATATTGCATTGGTCCAAAATTATCAAAAGACTCTTATTTAAGTTTCCCAGCTGTATTAGGCGTAGCACAAAAAACGGGTGCTGACGGCATTCACCCAGGCTACGGCTTCTTAGCAGAAAACGCTGATTTTGCTGAAGCTTGTGAAAACGCTGGTATTAAATTTATCGGTCCATCATCACATTCAATCAAAATCATGGGTATTAAAGACGTAGCGCGTGCTGAAATGGAAAAAGCGAACGTACCTTTAGTTCCTGGTACAGGTATTGTACCTGATATCGAAACAGGTAAAAAGTGGGCTGCTGAAATCGGTTACCCAGTCATCATCAAAGCAACAGCTGGTGGTGGTGGTAAAGGTATCCGTGTAGCTCGCACTGAAGAAGAGCTTGTAAAAGGTATCGAAATTACACAAAAAGAGGCTGCTGCAGCATTCGGCAACCCAGGTGTATATTTAGAGAAGTTCATCGAGTTCTTCCGTCACTGTGAAATTCAAGTATTAGCCGATGGTCATGGTAACGTCGTTCACCTTGGTGAGCGTGACTGTACGGTACAACGCCGTATGCAAAAGCTTGTTGAGGAAGCGCCATCTCCAGCATTATCTGAAGAGCGTCGTGCTGAAATGGGTGAAGCAGCTGTAAAAGCAGCGATTGCTTGTAACTATGAAGGTGCTGGTACAATCGAATTCATCTATGACTACCAAGAAGATAAATTCTACTTCATGGAAATGAACACTCGTATCCAAGTAGAACACCCAGTAACTGAAATGATTACTGGTGTTGACTTAGTGCAACAACAATTAAAAATTGCTGGTGGTGCTGAGCTACCATTCAAGCAAGAAGATATTAAAATTAATGGTTGGGCAATTGAGTGTCGTATTAACGCAGAGAATGCGTACAAAAACTTCATGCCATCAGCTGGTACTGTAGATACTTACGTAACGCCAGGTGGTTACGGTGTACGTATTGACTCTGCTGTATATGCAGGCTATACAATCCCACCATACTACGATTCAATGGTTGCGAAGCTAATCGTTCATGCGGATACGCGTGAAGAAGCAATCGCAAAAATGAACCGTGCACTTTCTGAGTTCGAAGTTTCTGGTCCTGGAATCAACACAACAATTCCATTCCATCAAGCTTTAATGAACAATGATGTATTCAAATCTGCTAAGTTCAATACGAAGTTCCTAGAAGAGAACGACGTATTAGGTGTAGCTGAAAAAGCGAAGTAATCACTTAGGGAATAGATAGAGAAATAGAACGCTTATCAAAGTTTTTAAATTTATGACCTTCTAACTTTTCGGAGTTAGGAGGTTTTTTATGTTTAAAAGGAGAGGGCGTAAAGAGGGGGGGAAGTATGTATGATCTTGTAGGTATATAATCAACCGCTCCCTCTAATTTATACACGAAATGATGGTATGGTACGAATCGATCAATGGGGAGTATTTCTAGTTGCTCTCGTTCGTTGGTTTGATTTTTCATCGAGACAGTGGCTTTTCATCTCACATTGCTTGTGAAATGTAGTATAATGGCTATATAACCAATTAGTTTACGTATTGCTAGCGTTAAGTTAGTGACTATAAAGAGAGGATGTTAATAATGGCTGATAAACAACCAACATCATTTGTACAACCTACGCCAACAGGGAAAGAAGAGCTTGGTCAAATTGAAGTAGCATCAGAAGTGCTAGAAGTAATTGCAGGTATTGCGACGACTGAAGTGGAAGGGGTCGCAGCAACGCGCGGTAATTTTGCTTCTGGCGTGGTAGAGCGTTTCGGGAAGAAAGTACATTCAAAAGGCATTAAGGCTTCTATGACATCGGATGGGTTGATTGCGGTTGATGTATTTTGCTCGGTGAAATACGGATACTCTATTCCAAAAGTAGCAAAAGAAGTGCAATCAGCAATTCGCCAAGCGATTTTAAATATGACATCAATTGAAACAAACGAAGTGAATGTACATATTACTGGCATTCAATTTGAAAAAGAAGAAATGCAAGCATAAAACAGGGGAGTGGGGAATGTTCAAAGTGAATGTTCCCTACTCTTTTTCTGTTGAAGCGATATTTTGCGAACTTTGCCATGGCATTGTGACACATAGCGCATTAAAATCTTCTTAAGACATATAAACATGAGGAGGGGGTATAGGATGAAGGAATTTATCATGGCCATAGATCAAGGAACAACAAGTAGTCGAGCAATTTTATTTGACCAAAAAGGGAATCCCGTTCATATGGCGCAACAAGAATTTAAGCAATATTTCCCGAAATCGGGATGGGTAGAGCATAATCCAAAGGAAATTTGGAGCTCCATTTTATCTGTGATTGCACAAGTATTATCAGAAAATGATATTAAAGCCGAGCAAGTCAAAGGGATTGGTATTACTAATCAACGAGAAACAACGGTCGTATGGGATAAACAGACGGGGGAGCCGGTATATAATGCTATCGTTTGGCAATCTCGTCAAACAGCTGACATTTGTGAGGAGCTAAAGCAGGCTGGTCATGAACAGTTATTTCGCGATAAAACAGGTTTACTCATTGATGCGTACTTTTCAGGGACAAAGGTAAAGTGGATTTTAGATCATGTAGAAGGCGCGCGTGACAAAGCTGAAAAGGGGCATCTCTTATTTGGCACAATTGATACATGGATTATTTGGAAGCTCACAGAAGGGGCAGTCCATGTTACTGATTATTCGAACGCTTCTCGGACACTAATGTACAATATTTACGACTTAAAATGGGATCAAGAGCTATTAGATATTTTAGGTGTACCCGCTTCTATGCTGCCAGACGTGCGCCCATCATCTGAAATTTATGGTGAAGTAGTAGGCAAGCATTTCTTCGGTTCTGAGGTTCCTATTGCGGGGATTGCAGGAGATCAGCAAGCAGCGCTATTTGGGCAAGCGTGCTTTGAACAAGGAATGGTGAAAAATACGTATGGTACGGGTTGTTTCATGTTACTTAACACAGGGGAACAAGCAGTTCAATCACAACATGGATTGCTAACGACCATTGCGTGGGGGCTTGACGGCAAAGTATATTATGCCCTTGAAGGGAGTATATTTGTAGCTGGTTCTGCTATTCAATGGCTTCGTGATGGTCTTCGTATGTTCCGTCGTTCTGCTGATAGTGAACAATATGCAACAAGCGTGAGTGATACAGAGGGTGTTTATGTTGTACCTGCATTTGTAGGGCTTGGCACACCGTACTGGGATAGTGATGTTCGTGGAGCAGTATTTGGGTTAACACGGGGGACAAGTAAGGAACATTTTATACGTGCTACATTAGAATCGTTAGCTTATCAAACACGCGATGTATTAGCTGCAATGGAGTCTGATTCGGGTATTGAGATGAAAACATTGCGCGTTGACGGCGGAGCGGTGATGAACAGTTTTTTAATGCAATTTCAAGCAGATATTTTAAACGTCCCGGTAGAGCGTCCCGCAGTTAATGAAACAACAGCTTTAGGAGCAGCTTATTTAGCGGGGCTAGCTGTAGGTTTTTGGGACACGAAAGAGGCCGTACAAGCGCATTGGCAACTGGATCGGAAATTTGAGCCGGAGATGGAGGAAGAACGCCGTGAACAATTGTTTACGGGCTGGCATAAAGCGGTAAAGGCCGCGCAGATGTTCAAATAATAGGTGACGCTAAACTTGGCGAATAGGAAAGTATAGGTTTCATGATAAGTAATGGAGTGTAATCATTAAAACAAGCATAGACAAAATCGGGAATGCGACTTTGTCTATGCTTCATTAGCTTGATTTTTTAATTTTCTTATTTGCTTTTGATGCTTTTACATTTTCGTGTATACGTTCAAAGTAGTAATAGTTGGTGAAATACTGAATACCACGAGAATACTGTAATGCTTGTGTTTTATATTTTTCGTATTCATCCGTTTGCCCTTTTTTATAATGAAGTACAGCGGCAATCAGTGATGTCATCCAAGGCTTTGTGAGAATATAGTTTTCTGCTTTAGCATTCCCTTGTGTGGCATCAATTAGAGCGAGACTATAATTGCGCATCATATCGTTGGGGATTTGTTCAGCAAAATCTTTGGCTGCACTATAATTATGATCCATCATTGCCCGGTTCGCTCGATAAGTTCCTTGCATAATAGGCGACTTGTATGTAGCTAAAATATGGTCAATGGCTTGCTTTTGAATAGCTGGCGAACTTTCTTTTAGCGATAATGTGTAGTTGTACAATGGATTTTTTATTGAAGATTGTAAAAAACGTTCAATCTTTTGTACATTTTGGCTTCTGTATAAAATATAGATAACATAGCCTGCACGTAATAAAGAAATACTAATGATTGTTACGACCAAAATCCAAAATGGGATTTTGAATATTACCGCGACGATTCCGGCAATAATGGCAAATAGAATTAAACTAATTGTATAGCTCATTTGAACACCTCCATAGATTTTCCCCTTAGCTATCATTTTATCAAATTATTCACATAATTTCCTAGCTTGTCTATTAAGAAAGAATTTTGTTAAAATGAGACGTTATCCGTAGGAAAATTTCATGGTAGCGGTGTGATAATATAGAAAATATGCTATCATAAAAAGTAATGTATAAAAAGAAGGAGCAATATTGAATGAAACGACATGAAGCGCGTGAAAAAGCGTTGCAAGCTTTGTTTCAATTAGACAGCACGGAGCTACCGATTGAACAAGCAATCGAGCACGTTTTAGAAGAGCAAAAGTCAACTGCTTTTTTAGAGCAACTAGTCCGTGGCACAATTGAACATAAAGAAGCAATCGACGCAGCGTTAGAAGAAAAACTAGAGAACTGGACGCTAAGTCGTCTGCCTAAAATTGAAAGAACTGTTTTACGTTTATCTGTTTACGAACTTTTATATATGTCAGATACACCACAGCGCGTAGTACTGAACGAAGCGATTGAGCTTTGTAAAGTATTCGGTGATGAAAAATCTTCAAAGTTCGTCAATGGTGTACTTTCTAAATTTACACAACAATAACCCGTGAACATTGGAAGGAGTAACAACATGTCAAGTGCAATTATTAATGGTAAAGAAATTGGTCAAGAAATTCGAAAAAGTGTCGAAGTGCGTGTAGGCGCATTAAAGGAACAAGGTGTAACACCAGGTTTAGCTGTTATTTTAGTTGGGGATAACCCAGCAAGTAAAACATACGTTGCCAACAAGCAAAAATCTTGTGAGGCAATTGGTATGTATTCAGAGCTTATTAAGTTACCAGCAGAAACAACGCAAGAAGCTTTACTCGACCAAATCCGTGATTTAAATGATCGTGAAGATATTCACGGTATTCTTGTGCAACTCCCATTACCAAAACATATTGATGAGGATGCTGTCATTGCAACCATTTCTCCTGAAAAGGATGTAGATGGCTTTTCACCAATCAGCGTTGGGAAAATGATGTTAGGACAGGAAACGTACTTGCCATGTACTCCTTTCGGTGTGATGAAGCTTCTAGAACATTCAGGTATTGAAGTGGCAGGTAAGCACGCGGTCATCGTTGGGCGTAGCCACATCGTAGGGAAACCAATGGGGCAACTATTACTTCAAAAAGATGCAACAGTAACGTATACACATTCTAAAACACCAGATTTACCATCGTTCACAAAACAGGCAGATATTATCATCGCCGCGGTGGGGCGTGCGAATTTTATTACAAAAGAGCATATCAAACCAGGTGCTGTTGTTATTGATGTAGGGATTAATCGTGACGAAAACAACAAGCTTTGTGGTGATGTAAACTTTGCGGATGTAGACGGAGTTGCGTCACATATTACACCAGTACCAGGTGGTGTTGGTCCGATGACAATTACGATGTTATTAGAAAACACAGTGCAAGCGGCTGAAAAAAAGCTAGCACAGGACAAAGCTATTAAAAATATGTAAAATAAGAATAGTGTTAATAAGGGTGTCTAAAGGTAGGTGCAGACACCCTTTTCTTTTGCCATTGTAGGCTAAGTACATAAGAAAGGCGTATTTGCACCCGTGCTCCTGCCACTTACGCTTTCGTCGCAAAGTAAATTTTGGCGCGAATGCCTAGGCACTTTTTCAATTTGAAAAATTTTATACTTTCTTAGGTGTGTTGATTATCAAAATATTTCCTTTATAGAAGCGTATTTTTTCAGAAAGACGTAATCAAAAAGGACTTGCCAGTTGATTGAAGCGGAATCGGCGAGACTCCTACGGGAATAGCATGAGCTGAAGACCCCGCAGGAGCGAGGTACGAGCGACGAGGAGGCTGAGGCCATGCCCGTGGAAAGCGAGCCGAATGAAGCGGAAATCAACGTTTCACAAGATTTCATTAACAATAAAAGGTAAATCAACACGCTTGATACTTTCTTACTCTTTTAAAAAAGGGGGCGAAATGATGTCGTCTTCGTATTTATCCGTAAAAGCATTAACGAAATATATTAAACGGAAATTTGAATCAGACCCACATCTGAGAGAAGTGTATGTAAAAGGCGAGCTATCAAATGTAAAGATCCACACATCAGGTCATATTTATTTTACGCTAAAAGATGATGGGGCACGTATTAATGCGACAATGTTCCGAAACCAAGCAGCCAAATTAGCCTTTCGACCGGAAGAAGGTATGCAAGTATTTATTCGGGGAGATGTCAATGTATATGAAGTAGGTGGAACGTATCAGTTATATGCTCAAACGATGGAACCAGATGGAGTAGGTGGTTTATTTGTTGCGTTTAATCAATTAAAAGAACGCTTACAAAAGGAAGGGCTATTTAATCCTAACTTTAAGCAACCGATTCCAATGTATCCTAAAACAGTCGGTGTACTAACGGCTACAACAGGAGCAGCGATACGTGATATTTGTACAACGATTGGGAGACGCTATCCACAAGCGGAAGTTTGTATTTATCCAACGCTTGTACAAGGGGCAAATGCAGCAGCGAATATTGCAAAAAATATTATGTTAGCTAATCAGCAAGCAATGTGCGATGTGCTGATTGTTGGACGTGGCGGCGGTTCCATTGAAGATTTATGGGCGTTTAATGAAGAAGTTGTAGCCCGTGCTATTTTTGAGAGTCGCATCCCAATCATTAGTGCGGTAGGGCATGAGACTGATACAACGATAGCAGATTTTGTAGCTGATTTACGTGCACCAACCCCTACAGCTGCAGCAGAACTCGCGGTGCCCAATCAGCAAGAGCTCTATCAACGCGTATTAAAAAATCAGTCTCAGCTACATCAGATGATGACGGCGCGTCTCACATTTGAACGCAGTCGTTTGACAAAGCTACAAAATGCCTATCCACTTGCGATGCCTGAGCGATTATATCGCCCGTTTACGGAAAAGCTGATACAAATGGATACGCAGCTTCAGCATGCCACTTCACTGTATATGATGAAACAACGAAATGCTTTAGAGCGCATGCAGGCGTCTTTACAAATGCAGTCACCGAAGCAAACATTAGATTATACAAAACGGCAATTAGATCAGATCACGCAGCAATTAACACGGGCCGCTTATACAAATGTGGAACAACGTAAACATCAATTTAGTAGTGTTATCCGTACGCTTGAGGCGTTAAATCCACTAGCGATTATGCACAAAGGATTTAATGTGTCATACAAAGATGGGAAAGTGGTCAAGTCGATTGACCAATTAGCGAAGGATGATACGATTCAAATTGCGCTCCATGACGGCACAGCGCAGGCTAAAATACTGTCAACGGAGAAAAAGGAGGAATACTAATGTCACAACAATCATTTGCCGTAGCGATGACAGACTTAGAAGAAATTGTGCGCAAACTCGAGCAAGGGGATGTTCCTCTTGAAGAAGCGATTGATTTATATAAAAAGGGCATGGAACTTTCTCAGTTTTGCCATGAAAAATTATCGAATGCAGAACAACAACTAATTTCAATTGTTGGTGAAGACGGCGAGAAACAACCGTTTTCATCTAATACAGGAGAGATGTAAAATGAGTGAACGTTTACAACAATTTATAGCACAACATGTGCCGACAATTGAGTCGCATATGTATGAGCTTGTAAAAGAAATTCGTGGACCAGAAATGCTAAAAGAATCGATGCTTTATTCACTTGAAGCAGGAGGCAAGCGTATTCGTCCATTGTTTGTAGTCGCTGTTTGCGATATGTTTAACGGTCTACAGCCAGCATCCTATACGGTTGGGGCAACAATCGAAATGATTCATACGTATTCTCTCATCCATGACGATTTACCGTGCATGGATGATGATGATATGCGCCGCGGGAAGCCAACAAATCATATTGTGTATGGTGAAGCACTCGCTGTACTTGCAGGTGATGCATTAAATTCATTATGCTTTGGTGTATTAGCACGGATGCCAAATGTATCAGCCGAACAGCGCTTAGAACTTGTTCATATGTTAAGTGAAGGTGCCGGGGCTGAAGGGATGGTTGGTGGACAAGTCCTTGATATGGAAGGGGAAAAACGTCAGCTAAATTTAGCAGAGTTGGAAAATATTCATATCAATAAAACTGGTGCTTTACTCCGATTTAGTATTGAAGCAGGTGCTGTCTTATGCAATGCTTCGAAGGAAGAGCGTGAGGCATTAGTGGACTATGCACACCATATTGGGTTAGCGTTCCAAATCCAAGATGATATTTTAGATATTGAGGGAACGAGCGAGCAGTTAGGAAAAACGGCAGGGAAAGATGTAGAAAGCGATAAAAGTACGTATCCAGCGCTGTTAACGATAGATGGAGCAAAGCAAAAGCTAGAGGAACATTATAAACTGGCACTTGCGGCATTAGATTGTCTAACAGTGGATAGCACATTGTTACGAGAATTTGCTAATTATATTATTTCTCGCAGTAATTAAAGTGTTAAACGTTTTATTCTCACGTTTAACACTGTTATAATAGAACAATATCGCAAACACGGTGAATAAATAGATGAAAAGGTGTGTGTAGAGATGGATTTAAACACGATTTCTAGTCCATCCTTTTTAAAAGGCTTGAATAATAAGCAATTAGAGGCGCTTGCAAAAGATATTCGTGCATTTCTAATTGAAAAGTGTTCTGTCACTGGAGGTCACATCGGTCCAAATTTAGGTGTAGTCGAACTGACAATCGCTTTACATAAAGCGTTTAATAGTCCAGCAGATAAATTTTTATGGGACGTAGGGCATCAAGCCTATGTGCATAAAATTTTAACAGGACGTGCCAATCAGTTTGATACATTGCGTCAGTATAAAGGACTGTGTGGATTCCCGAAGCTTGTCGAAAGCGAGCATGATGAATGGGAAACAGGACATAGTTCAACGTCTTTATCCGCTGCAATGGGGATGGCAGCAGCTCGTGACATCCGAAAGGAAAAAAATTATGTTGTGCCAATTATTGGGGATGGTGCACTGACAGGTGGGATGGCACTTGAAGCACTAAACCATATTGGTCATGAAAAAACGAATATGATTGTCATTTTAAATGACAATGAAATGTCTATTGCTCCTAACGTTGGTGCATTACATGGCGTATTAGGTCGCTTGCGTACGGCAAGAGAATACTCTAAAGCAAAAGAGGAACTGGAGCGCTTAATGTATAAAATTCCAGTTGTCGGTGATAAATTAGCGGCAACAGCGGAACGTGTAAAAGATAGCTTGAAATATTTAGTTGTTTCTGGTGTGTTCTTTGAGGAAATGGGCTTTAAATATTTAGGGCCAATTGACGGACACGATTTTGAAGTGTTAGAAGAGACGTTAGAATATGCTAAAAAAGTCGAAGGTCCAGTCCTTGTTCACGTCATTACGAAAAAAGGAAAAGGGTACAAACCCGCAGAAGAAGATACAGTTGGTACATGGCATGGAACGGGTCCATATAAAATGGAGAACGGTGAGTTTGTGAAGTCAGCTGTAAAGGGTCCGGCTTGGAGTAGCTTAGTGGCAGAGTCCGTTCGTAAATGTATGAAGAACGATGAACGAATCGTAGCGATTACACCGGCAATGCCAGTGGGCTCTAAACTGGAAGGCATTCAAAAAGATTTTCCAAATCGATTCTTTGATGTGGGGATTGCAGAACAGCACGCTGCAACAATGGCTGCAGGTCTTGCAACACAAAAGATGAAACCGTTTTTAGCGATTTACTCGACGTTTTTACAACGCGCATATGATCAAGTACTTCATGATATCGCACGTCCAAACTTAAATGTCTTTATCGGCATTGACCGTGCAGGCTTAGTTGGGGCAGATGGAGAAACGCATCAAGGGGTATTTGATATTTCCTTCTTGCGTCATATTCCGAATATCGTGCTGATGATGCCAAAAGATGAAAATGAAGGGCAACATATGGTGAAAACAGCGCTTGAGTATGACAATGGCCCGATCGCGCTGCGCTATCCGCGCGGTAATGGATTAGGTGTTCCAATGGATGCTGAAATGAAAGCATTGCCGATTGGTTCATGGGAAGTGCTACGTGAAGGAAAAGATGCAACGATTCTTACATTTGGTACAACGATTCCAATGGCAATGGAAGCGGCGGAAAAACTAGCTTCACAAGGTGTGCAAGTAAAGGTTGTCAATGCGCGCTTTATTAAGCCAATGGATGAGGAAATGCTACATGGATTAATGCAACATGGTGCACCAATCTTAACGATAGAAGAAGCCGTTTTGCAAGGTGGATTCGGTAGTGCAGTATTAGAGTTTGCGGCAGATTATCAATACAAAGTTGATATTGATCGTATCGGTATTCCCGACAAATTTATTGAACACGGCAGTGTCGATCAATTACTTGAAGAAATTAATGTCACAACAGAAGAAACAGTACAACGTATTAATACGTTACTTAAAAAGCGGGTAGGAACAGTATGACGAAACAACCAAAAGAACGTGTAGACGTTCTATTAGTGGAGCGAGGGCTTTGTGAAACACGTGAAAAAGCAAAGCGCTCCATTATGGCAGGGCTCGTCTATTCCAATGAAACGCGCATCGATAAAGCAGGTGAAAAAATTGCTATTGATGCACCGCTTCAAGTGAAGGGTTCTGACCTAAAATATGTGAGCCGTGGTGGGTTGAAGCTTGAAAAAGCATTACAAATTTTCAATATGTCAGTCGAAGGAAAGTTAATGCTTGATATCGGCTCATCTACAGGTGGCTTTACAGACTGTGCCTTACAAAACGGGGCAAGACACTGTTATGCCCTTGATGTAGGTTCCAATCAACTAGCATGGAAAATTCGTTCAGATGAGCGTGTAACGGTGATGGAAAAAACAAATTTCCGCTACACAAAGCCGGAAGACTTAGTAGAAGGTTTACCGGATTTTGCAACGATTGATGTGTCATTTATTTCACTGTCACTTATTTTGCCGGTATTAAAAACGGTATTAATGCCTGGTGGCGATGTGATGGCACTTGTGAAGCCACAATTTGAAGCAGGGAAAGAAAATGTCGGTAAAAAAGGCATCGTCCGCGAGCCTAAAATCCATTTAGCTGTGCTTGAGCAAACAGCTACAATGGCAACAGAAGTAGGCTTTGTCGTAGTAGACGCCTCTTTTTCACCTATTACAGGTGGCGAAGGAAATATCGAATTTTTATTCCATTTAAAAAATCCAAAAGACGGTGAAGAATTGACACCGTTTACGGATTTTACACGTGTTGTAAATGAAGCACATGCACAACTAAAATCATGAAGAAATACAGCTCACTCTTAAATAGAGTGAGCTGTTATTGTATGCTCATACGTATGGCTAAAAAGACAAAATCTTATACGTAGGATTTTGTCTTTTTGAATTTTCTCAAAACTCACAAAGTATTGAAATAAACGCTTTTCCACCTACTATATTCAATTTTTCTTGTTTTTTTTTTATGCAAATGTTAGTGTAAATATACAATTAATTTTTTATGAGGTGAAGATATGAACAAAGGTCAACGTCATATTCGAATTCGCGATATTATTACAAATAATGAAATTGAAACACAAGATGATTTAGTTGAGCATTTAAAAAATGCAGGCTACAATGTGACACAAGCAACGGTATCACGTGATATTAAAGAGCTGCATTTAGTGAAAGTGCCACTACAAGACGGTCGTTATAAATACAGTTTACCGGCAGATCAACGCTTTAATCCAATTCAAAAATTACAGCGTGCATTAGCAGATGCATTTGTTTCCATTGACGGAGCATCGCATTTTCTAGTAGTGAAAGCTTTACCTGGAAATGCTAAT
This sequence comes from Lysinibacillus sp. RU7, assembly GCF_057837305.1. NCBI lineage: Bacteria > Bacillati > Bacillota > Bacilli > Caryophanales > Bacillaceae > Lysinibacillus > Lysinibacillus sp. RU7. The sequence continues at coordinate 91,569 of NZ_JBYQFK010000013.1, forward strand.
GCTATTGCAGTATTACTAGACCATTTAGATTGGAATGAAATTTTAGGCACGATTTCAGGAGACGATACGATTTTAATTATTTGTCGAACGGAAGAAGACCGGGAAGAAATTAAAAACAAGCTATTAGACATGCTTTAATTTGGGGTGGTATTTTTGTTACGAGAGCTGAGTATTCGAAACTTTGCCATCATAGATGACTTGACTGTTAGTTTCTTTGATGGCTTAACTGTGCTTACAGGGGAAACGGGCGCAGGAAAGTCTATTATTATCGATGCTGTTCATCTGTTAGCCGGTGGACGAGGATCGTTAGAGTTTATCCGTCACGGGGCGCGAAAAGCGGAGCTAGGCGGTTTATTTCAAATTTCAAATGATGATCATCCGATTTATGCAAAGTTAGAAGAGGCAGGCATTGAAGCAGAGGAAGGAACCATTATTTTACGACGCGATTTAAACGATAACGGGAAGAGTGTTTGTCGTGTAAATGGTAAATTAGTGCCACTTTCTGTGCTTCGTGATATTGGTGGCAGTTTAATTGATATTCATGGACAACATGAAAACCAAGAGTTGATGGATGAGAAGCGTCATATTAATTTACTTGATCATTTTGCACAGGATGAGTTGCAAGAAGTAAAAGCGCAGTATCAAGCACTTTACGAATCGTATCGTGAATTGAAAAGAGAAGTACAAGCACTTAATTTAGACGAGCAGCGTACAGCACAGCGTATCGATTTATATCAATTTCAAATTAATGAATTAGAAGAAGCGGCATTGAAAGTGGACGAGGAAGAACAGTTAATGGAAGAACGTCGCCGATTAATGAACTTCCATAAAATTTTTGAACGCGCAAATGTTGCCTATCAAGCTATTTTGGGTGAAGCGCAAGGGCTTGATTTTATCGGCAATGCGATGCGCGCGCTTGAAGATATTGCAAGTCTCGATACGAATTTTAAAGAAGCATCAGAAGCAGTCACATCAAGCTTTTATGCATTGCAAGATGCGGCGTATCAAATTCAACATGTACTAGATGATTTAGAATTTGACCCAGAGCGTATGAATGAAGTGGAGCAACGTTTGGCACAATACCAAGCAATGAAGCGTAAATACGGTACGACGGTAGAAGAAATTTTAGCATATCAAGCGAAAATAGAAGAAGAATTAATGCAACTCATTAATCGTGATGAAACGATTCAACAAAGTGAAAAGCGCCTTCGTGACATGGAAGAGCAATTAAACCGCCTGGCTGAACAGTTAACGGCTATTCGAAAAGACAGTGCGATCGTTTTAAGTGAAGCCATTATGAGTGAACTACGAGTGCTTCATATGGAAAAAGCGAAGTTTATCGTTAATTTTGAAACGTTAGAGCAATTTGATGTCAACGGGAAGGACGACATTGCTTTTTATATTTCAACAAATGTCGGTGAGCCGCCAAAATCTTTACCAAAAATTGCGTCAGGTGGAGAACTTTCACGTATGATGCTTGCATTAAAAACTATTTTTTCATCGTCAAATGGCATTACATCCATTATTTTTGACGAAGTGGATACAGGCGTAAGTGGACGAGTTGCCCAAGCGATCGCTGAGAAAATTGTAGATATTTCCGTTAACTCGCAAGTACTATGTATTTCCCATCTCCCACAAGTGGCGGCGATGGCAGATCATCATTATTACATTAAAAAACAAGTCGAACACGATCGTACATTTACGACTGTTACAGAAATTAAAGGCCAAGCACGTATTGAAGAAGTGAGCCGCATGATGAGCGGAGCTGAAATTACCGATTTAACACTTCAACATGCAACAGAGCTGATTGAAATGGCGAAAGAACGAAAACAAGTGATAAATTAATGAACTAAGGCAAAGTCGAATTTTCGGTTTTGCCTTTTTTTATGGATAGAAAAAGGAAATATTTTATGTCGTATGTATTGATTATACAAATAGCAGTAGATAAAAAGCGAGTCAATCATAGCGAAAATAAACGTATTTTAAAGCATTCATTAACAATAGAAGGTAAACGAACACGCATGGCTTTATGTCTTCTAACGTACATCATTTTACCTTGTTAACTGCGTGATATCTGCTTTTTTGTTAATGAACTGATGTAAAGGATACGACTTTGACATGTGACCTTATTTTTCCGTTCATAAACGATTAAAAGTGCTACAAGCTAATGAAAAAAGGAGGTGGATTATGAAGCGACTTTTCCATTCATTGTTACTTGTTTGGTTAACTTTATTTACGTTTGTCATGCCGATTGAGGCGAAAAAGCTTATACCGATGGGACACACAATCAGTGTTCAATTACAAATGCCGCATTACTATGTAATAAATGACGTTCTTCTTAATAGTGGTGATTGGTTACGCAAAAGTGATCAGTTACTAAAAGTTGATGGGCAAGACATACAGGCGTTAAAAGATCAAAAAATTTCATCGAATAAAAGTGTTAAGCTTGTATTGCAACGAGGAGAAAAACAACATACCGTTCAAGTAACGGGAAATGAATTTCAACAATTAGTAAGCTTTATGAAAAATCAAACAGATGGAGTTGGCACCTTAACCTATATCGACCCCGAACGTTTAGAGTATGGTGCGCTAGGACATCAAATTTTTGATCATTCTATAGATGTTACCCCCAAAGTATTAAAAGGGTCACTTTATTTAGCAAACATTGCCCAAATAAAAAAAAGCCGCCCTGGAGAGCCTGGCTACAAAATCTCAAGTAACGAGCGGCATGAAGGAGAAGTTGGCAATGTGTTATCAAATGAAGCGTACGGCATTTTTGGCAAATGGCAACAACCTCTACAACAAAGTCTGTATCCACCACTAGAAATTATACATGGAAATGAAATTAAAATAGGTCCGGCGAAAATGCTCACTTCTATTGAGGGTTCTAAAATTGAAAGTTTTTCTATTAATATCCACAAAGTTACAGATGAAACATTTCAATTTACTGTAACCGATGAGCGACTCTTGCAAAAAACGGGTGGCATTATACAAGGGATGAGTGGTAGCCCAATTATACAAAATGATCAATTTATCGGTGCAGTAACGCATATGTTTGTGGAAGAACCACAAAAAGGTGCAGCAATCACCATTGTTGAAATGATAAAAAAATCCCCTAATTAATGTCGGAATGACTACACTTTAAATAAAAGTGTAGTCATTTTTACTTTTTTTTAATAAAATATTTGTGACGAAAGTTTGACGGGTGAAAGATAAAACAATTTTTCTGTCGTTTTTAGAGGAATCTATAATACTACATAATCATTTTGCTCTATTTAGAAAGGTTTTTTGTAGAGGTTGTCGAATTAGAAAAAATGTGTCAAATTAACAATGTTTTTTATGGAAAAATCACTAGGGGGAAATATTATGTCAAAAATTAAAATTGCCATTGCAGATGACAATCGAGATCTGATTAAAATGATGGAGGCCTATTTTGATAATCATGAAGAAATTGAAGTGATTTTTACTGCATCAAACGGAAAAGTTTGCATTAAGATGTTAGAACAGTATCGGCCAGATGTGTTGCTCCTAGATATCATTATGCCTCATTTAGATGGGATGGGTGTACTAGAGGCGATGTATAATGACGAAAAGCTAGCTAATATCCCCGTTATTATGCTCACTGCGTTTGGACAAGATGATGTGATGAAGATGGCTGTAAATTACGGAGCTTCTTATTTTATGTTGAAGCCATTTGAATTTGAGCAATTGGTACAAAAAATTACCCATGTTGCAGGGGTGAAAGTAGAGTCCGAAAAACGAAAGAGCGTTTTACAACCAACACAAAATAAAAAGATGAATCAACGCCAGCTCGATACAACGATTACAGCCATTATTAAAGAAATAGGTGTGCCAGCACATATTAAGGGCTATGCTTATTTACGAGAAGCTATTCAAATGGTTTATTATGATATCGAGTTATTAGGTTCTGTAACCAAAATTTTGTATCCAGAAATTGCGAAAAAGTTTGGAACAACTTCATCAAGGGTAGAACGTGCTATTCGCCATGCAATCGAGGTAGCATGGAACAGAGGAAGCTATGAAACCATTTCAGAAATGTTTGGTTATACAGTGCATCATATGAAATCAAAGCCTACCAATAGTGAATTTATCGCCATGATCGCAGATAAAATTCGCATTGAAATGGTCGCGAGTTAAGAAATCAAGAGGCTATGCTCTTCATCAGAGGGACATGCACTTTTACAACATCATCCAGTTTTAACGATGCTCAATGAAGGTAATAAATGTTAAATCTTGTCATAATATCGCAGGAGGGATCCGATTGATTACAGACGGCTTACTACGTGCATTTGATTTAGCAGCACTTCATAAAATAGACGTTCGAACACTCAAAAATATTCAACGGATAGTAGAAAATGAAGTAAACTGTAATGGCATGGTAGCAGATGATATTACAATTCAAATTGTGATGTATTTGAAATATTGCAAAGAGGCGGTAACAAATACTATGACTGTACAAGATTTAAAACGGGAAATTACCATTATTGAGAAAAAGTGCATTTAAAAAGTAATGTTTAAAATGTTTTTTTAGGTGAAAAGTTGTTAGTGATTTGTGCTTTTTTAAAATTATCCTTTGCCTCTAGGCACTCTAAGTTAAGAGTGCTTATTTTTGTGCCTTTTTTACTAAAAAATTGATTTTTTTGGAATTTTAAACTACAGTGAATAGTTATAAAGGGGTAGTTGTAAAGGTGTTTATGTGAGGTAAAAGAAGCTTGTTGAATAATTTGCTATTTCTTGCTAAACAAAACTTTTGAGATTGTATATACTAGTTTACAAGGGAAAGGAGGATTTACGTGATCGTCTTTATAAATGATTTTTTTGAAATTACCGAACAGAACGGGAAGGTATATTTAAAGACTATGAAGTCGGGATTCCCTTTAAAAGATTTTGACGCTATTTTACGTAGTTTTCCTCGTATTAAGTTAACGAATTTTGCTGTATTAAAAAATGTTTTATCAAAAGAAAATGCAACACCTGCTGAGGTTGGTCAATGGTTACCAAACCTTGAAATTGAAGTATCTCGCGATAAAATGTATGTTTCCTTATTCATACATGAAACACCCGATTTTATTCGCAGGAATCAACAGCAATTACATGCACAAATCAATCAATTATTAGAAGAAAAGCGTATTGTTCATGGTATTTTGCCTATACATATGGAAAATATTATGCCAGGAAAGGCGATATTGATTGCACAAGGAACACCACCTGTGAAAGGTGAAGATGCCAAAATTACTTATTTAGAAATACCTGAACGCAAGCCTGTCATACGAGAAGATGGAACAGCAGATTACTATGATATGAATTTTATTTTTGAAATTCAAGAAGGCTCTTGGTTAGGAGAAAAAATTCCACCGCAGTCAGGGCAGGAAGGGACAAATGTATATGGAGAGCTGCTACCTGCAGTATCAGGACGAGATGCACCTCTAAAATATGACCACAAATCTGCATATGAATGTGACGAGGATGGGAAAGTAGTTCTCCGTTCGCGTATATCTGGCGTATTAGAGCATCTACAAGGTCAAATTTCTGTCAATCATCATTTACCGATTAACGGGGATGTAGGGATTGAAACAGGGAATTTACAGTTTGATGGTTCGATTACGATTCGTGGAACAGTTCAAAATAGTTTTTCTGTTACTGCAAAAGGGGATATTTCCATTGAAGGACCAGAAGGTGTATCAGGTGCGAAGTTAATTAAATCCATTGATGGTGACATTTTTATTCGCGGTGGTATTTTTGGTTTAGGTGAAACGCGGATAGAAGCAGGTGGCAGTATTTTCGTTAAGCATGTGAATGAAGCAAACTTAATAGCAGGCAATGAGATTCATATAGGTTTTTATGCGATTGGTTCGTACTTAAGAGCACATTCTATTTTAGTAGATGAGCGTAAAGGTAAAATAATCGGTGGTACCGCAATAGCTAATAGCCAAATTGTTACAGCGATTTCTGGTAATCGTTTAGAGCGTCGTACGGAATTGATTATCCATAGCATCAATAAACAAGAAGCCTATGCCATTATTCAAGAAAAGGCAGCATATTTAAAGACCTTACAGGAAGAAGTTTTATCCCTTGAAGAACAAGTAGGTCGTCTAAGTGCTATTGCAAACCGACTAAATACGCAACAAATCGCCGCTTTTGAACAAGCGAAATTGAAGTTAAAACAGTATAATGAAGAAGCATTAGAAATTGACCATGAAATTAAAAAAATGATGAATGGCTTACGTAACGTAGGAAAAGAAGAAATTTATGTAACAAAAGAAGCCTATGCGGGAACTTATATCCAAATTGGTAAAAAGTCATCCATTCTTTCAAAAATGACAAAGGGAAAATTTGCTTTAGAGTTTGGAGAGTTGAACGTTTAATGACAAAATATATCCCTGTTTATGCGCATCGAGGGGCGTCTGGGTACGCTCTTGAAAATACGTTTGAAGCGTTTGACAAGGCACGTATATTAAAAGCAGATGGTATTGAATTGGATATTCAACGTTCGAAAGATGATGTATTATTTGTCTTTCATGATTTACATTTAAAGAGGCTGACCGGTGTTAACCAATTGATAAATGAGTGTACAGCTGCGGAAGTAAGTGAGCTTAAGTTAGGGCGACGTTTTCTTCGTCTGTTTGCTAAACAGAGAATCCCGAATTTAGAAAAAGTATTCCACTGGGCTAATGAGCATCATATTCCGTTAAATATTGAACTAAAAGAATCTTTAATGGAGAATATCATGCCGTTCATTCGTCTGTTAAAAGCAGTTGATTTGCCTAATGGGAGCCACGTATCTTCCTTTCATGACGAACTGTTGCGTGCGGTAAAGGTGCATTGCCTTCATATAGAGACGGCCATCATCGTGACGAAGAAGTTTGAGTGGGACCGATTGCACGAGATGCATCATATTAATGCCGTGCACGCGCATAAAAAATATTATCAACCGCGCTTTTTAGACGTCTGTCAAAAGGCAAATAAGCGGATGCGTTTTTATAGTATTCGAGGAAATGAACATTTTTTAGCATCTCCTCATCCGATTGTCGGAGGGTGGATTACGGACTATCCTGATCGGGTAGTAAAGCGCCAGGCTTAGCGGAGAGCATAGTATAAATTTTATGAATAGGTGTATAAGAAAAAGACACATCTCGGTCGAGATGTGTCTTTTTAATCTTGAGATGTAGGTTTACGTTGCCAACGTGGTGCTACTTTACCTTTTTTACGATCACGGTGAAGTAGGAATCCGGCAAAGAACCCGAAGCCGGCTAAGAAGAAAATAATCCCGACAACGAATTGTAACCAAAGCCAAGGAAATGGGGAAATTAAATTACTGAATAACGTATCACGCATGAATTTAATTCCAGCAGCAGCCATTAAGCCGGGAATTAATAGAACGATAAACGCTGCCATACGAGCCATACAAAAAACCCTCCTAATCATAATCTCATTGTACAATGGTCATACTGAAAGTCAAGAATCGACCACTTTCTCTTTCTACTAAAATAACATCTAATAAGTTTTGAAAAATTAGAATATTCTTAATAAAAGACTTTTGTGCATTTTTATTTGCGTTCATTCCCAATAGAAAGTATTGTAAATTTATAAGGCAAATTATTATTGCTTTATAAGTATGTCCTCTACATAAAGTAGAAAAAATAATTTAATTCGAGTAAGTTTTGAAGATTTTATTAAGGAGGGTATAAGTATATGGAAATTTTTAAGTACATGGAAAAATACGATTATGAGCAGCTTGTAATTTGTCAAGATCAGGCATCAGGCTTAAAAGCAATTATCGCCATTCATGATACAACGTTAGGTCCGGCACTAGGTGGCTGTCGTATGTGGACATATGCGTCTGAAGAAGAAGCGATTGAAGATGCATTACGTCTTGCACGGGGCATGACGTATAAAAATGCCGCAGCCGGGTTAAATCTTGGTGGTGGGAAAACGGTCATTATCGGTGATCCATTTAAAGATAAAAATGAAGAAATGTTTCGTGCATTAGGGCGATTTATTCAAGGATTGAATGGTCGTTATATCACAGCGGAAGATGTAGGGACAACGGTTTCTGATATGGATATCATTCATGAAGAAACAAATTATGTCACAGGGATTTCACCAGCATTTGGTTCATCTGGAAATCCATCTCCTGTAACGGCATATGGTGTGTATTTAGGGATGAAAGCAGCTGCACTAGAAGCGTTTGGTAGTGAAAGTTTAAGCGGGAGAAAAATTGCGGTACAAGGTTTAGGAAATGTTGCGTATACATTATGTGAGTATTTATACAATGATGGTGCCGAACTTATTGTAACCGATATTAATGAAAAAGCGATTGATCGCGTAGTAGACAAGTTTGGTGCAACACGAGTAGCGCCACATGAAATTTATGAACAAGATGTAGATATTTTTGCACCGTGTGCATTAGGTGGAATTATTAATGATGAAACGATTCCGCAACTGAAAGTGAAAATCATTGCTGGCTCTGCGAATAATCAATTAAAAGAATCACGCCATGGCGATATTTTACATGAGCAAGGTATTCTCTATGCACCTGATTATGTAATTAATGCTGGCGGGGTGATTAACGTAGCGGATGAGCTTTACGGTTATAACCGTGACCGTGCGATGAAACGTGTAGAAACGATTTATGACAGTTTAATAAAAATCTTTGCTATTTCAAAAGAAGAAAATATTCCAACATATATTGCAGCAAACCGTTTAGCTGAACAACGCATTGCCAGGGTTGCAAAGTCACGTAGTCAGTTTTTACGAAATGAGAAAAGCATTCTAGGTGATAGATAGTTCATAGTGGGAGTGAAGTATACTTCACTTCCCCTGTCTTAAGGGGGATGTATATGGCAAAAGAATATGATGTGGTTATTTTAGGTGGCGGGACAGGTGGATATGTGGCAGCTATTCGTGCTTCGCAGTTAGGGCTAAAAGCAGCGATTGTGGAACGTGATAAGCTTGGTGGTACGTGCCTTCACAAAGGATGTATTCCAAGTAAAGCGCTATTAAGAAGCGCAGAAATTTATAGCCAATCGAAAAAAGCACATAGTTACGGGGTTGATGTGGCAGGGGTTACATTAAACTTTGAAAAGGTACAACATCGAAAACAACAAATCGTTGAGCAACTTTATACTGGTGTTCAGCATTTAATACAGAAGGGGAAAATAGACGTTTATCACGGAACAGGACGTATTTTAGGACCATCCATTTTTTCACCATTGCCAGGGACGATTAGTGTGGAAATGCAGGACGGTACAGACAATGAAATGCTTATACCGAAAAACGTCATCGTTGCAACGGGATCACGCCCGCGCATGTTGGATGGGGTAGATATTGACGGACAAACGATTATCACATCAGATGAGGCATTACAATTAGAGGCGTTACCGAAATCAATCATCATTGTCGGTGGGGGTGTAATCGGCATTGAATGGGCATCGTTGCTTGCTGATTTTGACGTAGCAGTAACGATTGTAGAATATGGAGAGCGTATTTTACCTACGGAGGACGTAGATATTTCCTCGGAAATGACAAAACTACTAAAAAGACGCAATATTCGTATTTTTACTAGTGCAATCATCGATACGAGCACAATCGAAGTTTCAACTAAAGAAGTTACATGTTCGCTAAAAACAGGAGAAGTATTGACAGCTGAAAAAATGTTGCTATCCATTGGTCGTACAGCAAATATTGAAAACATTGGCTTAGAAAATACTGAAATCGAAATTGAAAACGCTTGCATAAAAGTCGATGCACATTTTCAAACGAAAGAGCACCATATTTATGCGATCGGAGATGTAATCGGTGGCATGCAACTCGCACATGTTGCCTCATATGAAGGGATGCGAGCGGTAGAGCATATAGCTGGATTAAAAAATGAAACATTAAATTATTCCAATATAGCTCGCTGTGTGTATGGGAACCCAGAGATTGCGAGTGTGGGCTTAACAGAAATGCAGGCACAGGAGCAAGGGTTTGAAACGAAAGTGGCTAAATTCCCATTTAAAGCAATTGGGAAGGCGCTTGTCTATGGAGAAGCAGAAGGATTTGCAAAGGTAATCGCGGATCGTCACACAAATGATTTGTTAGGTGTTCATCTAATTGGTCCTCATGCGACGGATTTAATTTCAGAAGCGGCACTAAGTTTATTTTTAAACGCAACACCTTGGGAGATGGGGGCGACTATTCATCCACATCCATCACTGAGTGAAGTGTTAGGTGAAGCAGCACTTGCTATTGAAGGGAAGGCTATTCATTTTTAAATACGAGAGGGGATATTCGTATGACAGAAATGTTACATCATAGTAGTTTAGGTTTGACAAATGAGGATGTATGTAAAATGTACGAAACGATGCTATTAGCAAGGCGATTAGACGAGCGGATGTGGCTATTGAACCGTGCAGGAAAAATTCCGTTTGTTATTTCATGTCAAGGTCAAGAGGCAGCGCAGGTAGGGGCAGCATTTGCACTAGATTATACAAAAGACTATATTGCACCGTATTATCGCGATATGGGCGTTGTGCTTCACTTTGGGATGACAGCAAGGGATTTAATGCTTTCGGCTTTTGCCAAAGCCGAAGACCCAAACTCTGGGGGACGTCAAATGCCCGGGCACTTTGGCCAAAAGAAAAATCGTATTTTAACAGGTTCTTCACCTGTTACGACGCAAGTACCACATGCTGTAGGGGTAGCGCTTGCAGGGAAAATGCAACGTGAAGATTTTATCACATTTGTCACACTTGGAGAAGGCTCGTCCAATCAAGGCGATTTCCACGAAGGTGCAAACTTTGCAGGTGTTCATAAATTACCTGTCATTATTATGGTTGAAAATAATCAATATGCTATTTCGGTACCTGTTGAACGGCAATTAGCATGTAAGAAAGTATCTGATCGTGCGATTGGTTATGGGATGCCTGGGGTCACAGTAGATGGGAAAAACCCGTTAGAAGTGTATAAAGTAGTAAAAGAGGCGGCAGATAGAGCTAGAAAAGGCGAAGGACCGAGTTTAATCGAAACCGTCACATTTCGCTTAACAGCCCACTCTTCTGATGACGATCATCGTCAATATCGTACGGCAGAGGATATTGAAGAAGGGCGTGCACAAGACCCGATTCTGTTATTCGAAAAGTATTTAATGGAAACAGGTGTAGCAACAGCTGAAAGCTTGCAGGAGATAAATGAAAGAATACTAGAAATCGTGAATGATGCGACAGATTATGCGGAAGCTGCACCGTATGCAACACCAGAACATGCACTCAGATTTGTGTATGCAGAAGGGAGTGACGTCTAATGCCAGTAATGTCTTTTATTGAAGCCATTAATTTAGCGATGAAAGAGGAGATGGCGTCTGATGAGCGCGTCTTTATTTTAGGGGAAGATGTCGGACGCAAGGGTGGCGTATTTAAAGCAACGGTAGGATTATATGAACAGTTTGGTGAGGCACGTGTGTTAGATACACCACTTGCTGAAAGTGCAATTGCAGGTGTAGCCATTGGTGCAGCGATGTATGGGATGCGCCCGATTGCAGAAATGCAGTTTGCTGATTTTATAATGCCAGCTGTCAATCAAATTGTGTCAGAAGCGGCGAAAATTAGATATCGTTCGAATAATGATTGGTCGTGTCCACTTGTCGTCCGTGCTCCATTTGGAGGGGGAATCCATGGTGCACTTTACCATTCACAGTCAGTAGAAGCGCTATTTGCTGGTACACCAGGTTTGAAAATTGTCATTCCATCAACCCCTTATGATGCAAAAGGGTTACTAAAGGCAGCCATTCGAGATGAGGACCCGGTGTTGTTTTTTGAGCATAAAAAAGCATACCGATTAATTAAAGGTGAAGTCCCGCTAGAAGATTATACGCTACCAATTGGCAAAGCAGATGTAAAACGTGACGGAGATGACATCACGGTTATTACTTATGGGCTAGCTGTTCATTTTGCGATGCAGGCAGCAGAAAGGCTAGCAACCGATGGAATAGAAGCACATATTCTCGATTTGCGAACGGTTTATCCACTCGATCAAGCAGCGATTATTGAAGCAGCAGCTAAAACAGGAAAAGTACTGCTAGTCACAGAAGATAATAAGGAAGGAAGCATTATGAGTGAGGTTGCGGCTATTATTGCAGAACATTGTTTGTTTGAACTAGACGCACCGATTCAACGCTTAGCTGGACCCGATGTACCAGCAATGCCATATGCGCCAACGATGGAGAAATTTTATATGATTAGTCCAGAAAAAATTGAGCGAGCAATGCGTCAACTTGCTGCATTTTAGGAGGAGAGCGTTATGATTCAAAACATTACGATGCCTCAGCTTGGGGAAAGTGTCACAGAAGGTACGATTGAACGTTGGCTTGTAAAAGTGGGAGACCGCGTAAATAAATACGATCCATTGGCAGAAGTCCTGACAGATAAGGTGCAAGCAGAAATTCCCTCGTCCTTTAGTGGCATTATTCAAGAGTTAATTGCTGTTGAAGGCGAGACACTTCCAGTAGGGGCGGTTGTTTGTACCGTTCAAATCGAAAGTAGCAATGAACTACCAGCTGCGCCGGAAACCAAAAAATCTAATGTTTCTGCCGCTATTTTAAATGCAGGTGTGCATAAACCCTTATCTAAAAAAGAAGATCCCTCATCAAAAAGAGAGCTACGTGAGCCGAAAGCAAAGGCACGTTATTCACCAGCCGTATTGAAGCTTGCCGCAGAATATGCGGTTGATTTAGAAAAGATGGAAGGTACAGGGTTTGAAGGGCGGATTACACGAAAAGATGTATTAGCAATGATCAATACTGGCCAACAACAAAGTGAACCTGTGTCAACACCAGTTGCGCTTGAAGTGCAGCAAGAGGTGCAGCAAAACGTACCATTACGAAAAGAACAAACAGCTTTAAAAAGTGGAGATATCGAACTACCGATTACAAGCGTACGACGAGCGATTGCAAATAATATGGTGCGCAGTAAGCAAGAGATTCCTCATGCATGGATGATGATCGAAGTAGATGTAACAGAGTTAGTTGCATATCGTGATGCCATGAAAGAGGAGTTTAAGCGGCAAGAAGGCTACAATTTAACGTATTTTGCGTTTTTCATCAAAGCGGTGGCACAGGCATTAAAGGAATTCCCGATGATCAATTCCACATGGGCAGGAGACAAAATCATTCAAAAAAAGGATATTCATATGTCCATTGCGGTCGCAGCAGATGACCAATTATTTGTCCCTGTTATAAAACACGCTGATGAAAAGTCAATAAAAGGAATAGCGCGTGAAATTCATGAACTTTCACAGCTGGCAAGAACTAAAAACCTACGTCCTGAGCATGTTTCGGACGGAACTTTCACCATCAATAATACAGGTTCGTTTGGCTCGATTCAGTCAGCAGGTATTATTAATTATCCGCAAGCTGCTATACTACAGGTGGAAAGTATTGTAAAAAAACCGGTAGTAATTGGTGGAAATATGCTTGCTATACGTGATATAGTCAATCTTTGTTTATCATTAGATCATCGAGTACTCGATGGACTTATTTGCGGTAATTTTCTGAAAAGAGTAAAAGAAATACTCGAAAACACGGATAAAAATAAGATGTCAGTCTACTGACAACTCCAAGGAAGCCTATAAATATAGGCTTCCTTTAATTTTTATACTTTATTGTAAGCACTTTCTCATGTAAAATACATTGTAGAATATAGTAAGGGGGGAAGCTAATTAGCGTCCACATGTCAACTAACATGAAAGAAATACAATTTCCGGCAGCTAGTTATGAACAATGGAAAGAGCAGGCAATCGCTGCTTTAAAAGGAAAACCATTTGAGTCATTGTTCACAAAAACAATCGAAGGGGTTACACTTGAGCCACTTTATACACAAGAAATGCTTGTAGAAAAATTAGGCGATCAGCTTGAGAAACAAGTAGCGACAATCCGTACGTTATCGGCAACGAATGGATTACAAATCGCACAACAAATCACAGGCGATTCACCAGAGAAGTTTTTCGCGCATTTAGAAGATAGTTTAGCACGCGGCAACAAAGTAATTACAATTGATAGCCGTCTACCATTCGCATTAGATGAGCAAATAATTGCTAAATTGTCGAGTTATTTAACAGAATATTCGTTTAAATTTATTGTTGAAAACGCAAATGACCCAATTTTAGCCGTGTTCAACGCAATCGAAGAAGGCAAACGTACGAATGTCGAAGGCTATATCCTAAGCAACGATGTAATTGATTTAGCAGACTATCCAAATGTACGAACTTCGGTAGCAAACACAGTACCATATCATAACGATGGTGCAAATGCTGTACAAGAGTTAGCAATTGCATTAGCACTTGCGGCAAAACAAGTAAAAGCAGCTGCATCTTATGAAGCATTTGCTTCTAAGTTTTTCGTCAACTTTGCTATTGATACACAATTCTTTGCAGAAATCGCTAAACTTCGCGCTTTTAAAGTGCTATGGAAAGCGTTTGCAAATGGGGTTGGTGCAGAAGCAATCGCTGTACCAATTGTCGCTGAAACATCCGTACGTAGCTTCTCAAAAGTAGACGTTTATGTAAACTTATTACGTGCTGGAAACGAGGCATTTGCTGGCGCAATTGGTGGTGCTGATGTATTTACAGTGCATCCACATGATGTGTTATCAAAACCAACTACTACATCAACACGTATTGCACAAAATGTACTATTAGTCATTAATGAAGAATCGCAAGTATTGAATGTATTAGATCCAGCAGGCGGTTCATATTTCATCGAATCATTAACAGCGGATTACGTAAAAGCGGCTTGGGCGCTATTCTTAGAAATTGAAGAAGCAGGCGGTATTGATGCATATGCAGATACGTTAGCAGCACAAATTGCAGACGTTTATGCACAACGTATTAAAGCAGTTGAAACACGTAAGCATTCACTAATCGGTACGAACATCTACGCAAATCCAGCAGATGAACTACCAACAGAAGAGAATGTACAATTTGCAAATGTAAAACGCTTAGCGATTCCATTCGAAAACTTACGTAAAGAATTTGCAGCAGCGAATGCTAAAATTGCCATTTTAACATTCGGTGAATTAAAGAACTTCAAGCCACGTGCAGACTTTGTAGCAGGCTTCTTTAATACAGCGGGTATTACACCAGAGCAATCAGGTGCAATCGATACAATCGATGCAGCAAAAGCTTGGTTAGCACAAGCAGACTTCAATTACGTATGTATAGCAGCAACAGATGATGATACAAAAGCGTTAGTCCCTGCATTACTGGAAGACAAGCCAGCTCATATCGTGTTAGATGCAGCAGGTAAGTTTAAAGAAGAAGCAGATACTTGGACAGCACAAGGCTTAAACGGCTTTATCTTCGCTGGTCAAAACATCATTGAAAAATTAAATGCTGTAACTGCTAGCATGAAGGAGGTACAACGATGAGCGCAAACTTTAAATCAGTTGTGATCGAGGACGTGCTAAAGGCAGAACAAGTAGAAGCAAACGGCACATTTTTAACGAATGAAGGCATCGAAGTAAAATCTGTATACAATGCAGAAGACATTAAAGATGTAAAACATACACAAGACGTAGCGGGTATTGCACCAAATACACGTGGACCTTACCCAACAATGTACGTAGCTCGTCCTTGGACAGTACGTCAATATGCAGGTTTCTCAACGGCAGAGGAATCGAATGCATTTTACCGTCGTAACTTAGCGATGGGGCAAAAAGGTCTTTCAGTAGCATTCGATTTAGCCACACACCGTGGCTATGACTCAGATCACCCACGTGTAACAGGTGATGTTGGGAAAGCCGGCGTTGCGATTGACTCTGTAGAAGATGCAAAGATTTTATTTGATGGGATTCCACTTGATCAAATGTCTGTATCGATGACAATGAACGGTGCAGTATTACCAGTTCTTGCATTCTATATTATTGCAGCAGAAGAGCAAGGAGTAACACCAGATAAACTTGCTGGTACAATCCAAAATGACATTTTAAAAGAGTATATGGTACGTAATACGTACATTTACCCACCAGCAATGTCGATGAAAATTATTGCTGACATTTTTGAATATACATCAAAATTTATGCCAAAATTCAATTCGATTTCCATTTCGGGTTACCATATCCAAGAAGCAGGGGCGACAAACGACATCGAGCTTGGTTACACGCTTGCAGATGGTCTTGAGTATGTACGTACAGGTCTTAAAGCGGGTATCGACATCGACAAGTTTGCACCGCGTTTATCATTCTTCTGGGCAATCGGCATGAACTACTACATGGAAGTGGCAAAAATGCGTGCAGGTCGTCGTATTTGGGCGCAAATGATGTCGACATTCGAGCCGAAGAGTTCAAAATCTTTAGCATTACGTACGCACTCTCAAACGTCTGGATGGTCTTTAACAGAGCAAGATCCATTCAACAACGTAGCGCGTACATTAATCGAAGCAAATGCAGCTGCGATGGGCCATACACAGTCACTTCACACAAACGCATTAGACGAAGCAATTGCTTTACCAACAGACTTCTCAGCGCGTATTGCTCGTAATACACAGTTATTCTTACAAGAAGAAACAGGTATGACGAAAGTAATCGATCCATGGGGTGGTTCTTACTACGTGGAGAAATTAACAGAAGAATTACAAGAAAAAGCATGGGAATTAATCGAAGAAATCGAAGAGCTTGGCGGAATGGCAAAAGCGATCGATACAGGTTTACCGAAAATGAAAGTTGAAGAAGCTGCGGCGAAACGCCAAGCGAAAATCGACTCAAAAGCAGAAACGATTGTTGGTGTAAACCAATACCGTTTAGCAGAAGAAGAGCCAATCGATATTCTTGACATTGACAACACAGTTGTACGTCAAAAACAAATCGAGCGTTTAGAAAAAATGAAAGCAGAACGTAACGAAGAAGAAGTACAAAAGCATTTAGCTCGTTTAACAAAAGCAGCTGAAGATGGATCTGAAAACTTACTTGCTGTAGCAGTAGATGCTGCACGTGCTCGCGCATCTTTAGGGGAAATTTCAGATGCAATCGAAAAAGTATCAGGTCGTCATAAAGCGGTAATCCGTTCAATTTCTGGTGTTTACTCGTCGAACTTTGCAGATGATGAGGTAATCAAAGAAGTAAAACAAATGACGGAAGAGTTCTTAGAAAACGAAGGGCGTCGTCCACGTATTTTAGTAGCCAAAATGGGACAAGACGGTCATGACCGTGGTGCAAAAGTTGTTGCAACAGCGTATGCGGATCTTGGTTTCGATGTGGACATTTCTCCACTATTCATGACGCCAGCTGAAACAGCTCAAATGGCTGTAGAAAATGACGTACACTGTGTAGGTGTATCTTCACTTGCAGCGGGTCATAAAACATTAGTACCAGAATTAGTCGCTGAACTGAAAAAATTAGGCCGTGAAGATATCATTGTCATTTGTGGTGGTGTAATCCCAGCACAAGATTATGACTTCCTATACGAAGCTGGGGCAAAAGCAATCTTCGGTCCTGGTACAGTTCTTCCAGTAGCAGCTCAAAAATTAATTGAGGAAATCTACAAACAGTTAGGCTACGAGGAAGTGGCAAACTAATGGAATACTTTAAAGGGATGGAAGATAAAGGCTTAATTGTCATGGAAGGCGTGAAAGGTGGTCATGATGGTATGAGTCACTCAGCCCCGAAACGATTCCGTAAAAAAAAGCAAGAACCGCTTGATATCCCTGCCTTAGCAAGTGAAGTACGTGCCGGTTCACGTACTTCGCTTTCCAAGGCGATTACGCTTGTCGAAAGTTCCAATGCTGAGCATAAGGAGCAGGGGCAAACATTACTGCAAGAGCTACTACCGTTTACGGGTAACAGTATTCGTATTGGCATTACAGGTGTACCAGGTGCAGGTAAATCTTCGTTTATCGAGGCATTTGGGACGATGCTCTGTAAAATGGGCAAAAAAGTAGCGGTACTTGCAATTGATCCAAGTTCCTCATTATCTGGCGGGAGTATTTTAGGCGATAAAACGCGTATGGAAGAGCTTGTTCGTCAAGAAAATGCATTCGTTCGTCCATCACCTTCCGCAGGTACATTAGGTGGCGTCCATAAGAAAACGCGTGAAACGATGCTCATTTGTGAAGCAGCTGGCTATGATGTCATTTTAATTGAAACGGTTGGCGTTGGACAAAGTGAGACGTATGTACGCGGCATGGTCGACTTCTTCTTGCTACTTGTATTAACAGGAGCGGGAGACGAGCTACAAGGCATGAAAAAAGGAATTATGGAATTAGCGGACGGGATTTTAGTGCATAAAGCCGATGGTGATAATGTACGTCCAGCACGAAGAACGGTGCAAGAGTATAAGCAAATTTTACACTTTCTACAGCCGTCCACACCAGGGTGGGTTAGTACATCACTTGCTGCGTCCTCAATGGAAAAAACGGGTTTGGAAGATGTATGGAATATGCTGTTGACTTTTGAGGAAACGATTAAAAAATCAAATTATTGGACAGTACGCCGTCATGAACAAACACGTGATTGGTTCCATACGATGATTACGGATCACTTAATCGATTCCTTTTACCAAAATCCGTCACGTAAAGTGCAAGTTCGCGAGTTAGAGGATGCCATTTTAAATGGTCGACTAACTGTGACACAAGGGGTTAATCAATTATTTGATGAAAAATAAGGATAATTGGTTATTAAACAATCGATTCTGCAACTGAAGTCCTTTGCAACGCCCGAACGAACTTGCTATGATAAAATGGTATTGTGAAAGGAGCGATGAATCGATGAATATGGACTACGATTTATTTATGCAGCAAATTACAACGACAGCACGTGCTGAAATGGAAGCAGCGGGCTACGAACAATTACGTACACCTGAAGAGGTGGAAGCGGCGTTTGAACGTCCTGGTACAACCCTTGTTCTGGTGAACTCTGTATGTGGATGTGCAGGGGGAATTGCTCGCCCAGCAGCTGGTGCAGCGATTCACTATGATAAGCGTCCAGATCATTTAGTAACAGTATTTGCAGGTCAAGACAAAGAGGCGACTGCAGCAGCTCGTTATCTTTTTGGTGAAGATCACTTACCATCATCGCCATCATTTGTTTTATTAAAAGATGGTCAAGTAGTGGCAGAAGTGGGACGTTACGAGATTGAAGGACATGATCCTGTTAGTGTTGTTACGAACTTACAAGGTTACTTTGAAGAATACTGCGAGGAAGTATAAAAAAGCCGGTGCAGTCCCGTTATTGATGGGACTTGCACTTCCTATTAAAAAAAGGGAGAGCGCTCGATGAAAAAATTTTCAATCGGCTATCGTACATTAAAGACGGCGCTTGGTGCTTCTGTTGCGATAGCAATCGCGCAGTACTGTAACTTAGATTTTTTTACTGCCGCAGGAATTTTAACCGTTTTGAGCGTACAGCCGACGAAAAAGAAATCGCTTCATGCCGTGTACACACGTGTGGTAGCAAGTGCTATCGCAATGATACTTGCATACGTATTTTTCGAAATATTTGGATATAACCCCGTTATTCTCGGAATAATGCTTGTCGTTTTTATACCAACAATTGTATCGGTTGGTGTAATCGCAGGTTTTATCTCCAGTGCAGTCATTATTATGCACATTTATGCGGAAGCCCATTTTACATTAGCACTTTTCTATAATGAATTAGCATTAATGGCAATTGGCTATACAGTAGGTTTAGTAGTGAATATGTACATGCCAGATATTCAAAAGGAACTTGACTGGTACCGAAGAGAAATTGAATCCTTATACAAAAAAATATTTTCTGAAATTGCGAAATATTTAAAGGAAGGGGATATGCTTTGGGATGGTCATGAACTTGTAAAAGCTGTCGAAATATTAAATAAGGCAAAAGCACTTGCTTTCCAGGATGTTGAAAATCATCTTACACGTAAGAAAAATGCATATTATGTCTATTTTGATATGCGGGAACAACAACTGGAGATCATTGAACGTGTTTTGCCGAAAATTACTGCCCTACCTGTTATAGTACAACAATCGGAATTAGTCGCTGTTTTTATGGAAGAGCTAAGTGAACATGTTCATTCAGGCAATACAGCTAGTCATTTTAGAGAAAAACTAAATGAAGTAAAAGTAGAGTTCGCCAATATGCCATTACCAAATGACCATCAAACATTTAGAGCTATGGCAGCATTGTATCAGTTTATTGAGGAAATGGATGCGTATTTAGCAATCAAGCAATCTTTTAAGGGGTTGTAATAAAAAAGATGGATGCAACATCGCATCCACCTTACATAATAGCAGCTAAACCTAGTCCAATCGTTGAAATTAACATAATGACAATCATTGTATAGACAACGATTTTTTGAAATTTCTTATTGCTCATACGTATTCGCTCCTTCTTTTCTCTTTATTTAGTGTATCAAATTTAAAGAAATTCTCAAGTAGTTATCGCTTAATACAAAGCGGCAATATAGCCATTTATAAGGGGAGTTTACACAATGGAAAAAGTAGACCACATTGGAATCGCAGTACGCAATATCGATGAACGTATTACATATTATACGGAAACACTTGGTTTAAAACTTTTAAAATTAGAAGAAGTAGAATCTCAACAAGTGAAAGTAGCTTTCATCGATGCTGGAAACGTAAAAATTGAGCTTTTAGAACCAATGAGTGAAAAAAGTGCAATTCATGGTTTCTTAGAAAAACGCGGTGAAGGCATTCATCACGTAGCATTTGGTGTTACAGGTATCCGTGAGCGCATGGCTGAACTTCGTGAAAAAGGTGTACGCCTTCTTTCAGATGAACCAGGTCCTGGTGCAGGCGGCGCTGAAGTAGCGTTCTTACATCCGAAAGACTCTTTCGGTGTACTATACGAATTATGTGATAAAAGTGGAAAAGGGGAGCAAAAATAATGGCACTTACTGTAGATATGTTTGACAAAATCAATGAACTATATGATCGCAAAGGGATTATTGAATTAGGTGGCGGTGACGCTCGTATCGAAAAACAACACGAAAAAGGCAAAATGACTGCTCGTGAGCGTATCGAGATGTTACTTGACGAAGGCACTTTCGTAGAAATCAACCCATTCATCACACACCGTACGGTAGACTTTGGTATGGAAAAATTAGAAGGCCCTGGTGACGGTGTAGTAACTGGTTTTGGTAAAATCAACGGCCGTAACGTATACTTATTCGCACAAGATTTCACTGTATTCGGTGGTGCACTTGGTGAAATGCACGCGAAAAAAATTGCAACAGCAATGGACTTAGCTGCGAAAAACGGTACACCTTTCATCGGTATTAACGATTCAGGCGGTGCGCGTATTCAGGAAGGCGTACTTTCTTTAGATGGTTATGGTCACATTTTCTACCGTAACTCTATTTATTCTGGTGTAATTCCACAAATTTCAGTAATTATGGGACCATGTGCGGGTGGAGCAGTTTACTCTCCAGCGATTACGGACTTTATCTTAATGGTAGATAAAACGTCTCAAATGTTCATCACAGGACCGAAAGTAATCGAAACGGTAACAGGTGAGAAAATTTCTTCTGAAGGTTTAGGTGGTTCAAAAGTACACAACGCGATTTCTGGTAACGCCCACTTCCGTGCTGAAAGCGAAGAAGCAGCGATTGCTCAAATCCAACAATTATTATCTTACTTACCACAAAACAATAAAGAAAAAGCACCAAAAGCAGAATATACTGCTGGAGATGAGTATCGCTCAGAGCTTGTAGACGTTGTGCCAATCGACCAAACAAAATCGTATGATGTGCGTAAAGTTGTGGAGCTAGTAGTGGACGAAGGTTCATTTATGGAAGTTCAAAAAGAATTCGCGAAAAACATCGTAGTTGGTTTCGCTCGTATCGCGGGTGAATCGGTAGGTCTTGTATGTAACCAACCGAAGTTCTTAGCTGGTGGTTTAGATATCGATTCTTCAGACAAATTAGCTCGTTTCGTACGTACGTGTGACGCGTTCAACGTACCTGTAATTACATTCGAAGACGTATCTGGCTTCTTCCCAGGTGTAAAACAAGAGCACGGTGGTATTATCCGTCACGGCGCGAAAATCCTTTATGCTTACTCAGAAGCAACTGTACCAAAAATTACAGTGATCTTACGTAAAGCATACGGTGGTGCATATGTAGCGCTTAACTCTAAAGCAATCGGTGCGGACTTAGTATTCGCTTGGCCAAACGCTGAAATCGCGGTAATGGGTGCTGCTGGTGCGGCAAACATCATCCATGCTGGTGAAATCGCAAAATCGGCTGACCCAGAAGCAACACGTGCTCAAAAAATCGAAGAGTACAAAGAGAAGTTCGCAAACCCTTACGTTGCAGCATCTCGCGGTATGGTAGACGATGTAATCGATCCACGCGAAACACGTATTAAGCTAATCCAAGCATTAGATATGCTTTCTACAAAACACGAAGACCGTCCATACAAAAAACACGGCAATATCCCTCTATAAGAAGCGAACAAAATCGCTCTCACCACTTGTGAGAGCGTTTTTTTAGTGTGACGATATCTGTATGAGGAGAACAATATTTCACGCTATTTTTGCTCAAGACAGGTCTTTCTTATGTCCTATTTTTCTTATAGTAGTAAAATCACCGCAATAGTATAAGGAGGAAAAAATGAATTTAATTGAATTGCAACAACAACTCCAAAGTTATAAAATGCAAATCCTTTCACTAGAGAAGTTAAAAAAGCAACAAGTATCATTAGAACATCAAATGAAGCATGTAGCAGTTAATATTGAAAAATACGAACAAGATTTAAAAGATGCGCGCAAAAAATTAAACAAATTAGAAGGTTTTTCTTTTGTGAATGTATTTCGTACATGGACAGGCAAACAGCAAGAGTTATTAGAAGAACGCTTAGATGTGATGGCAACGAAAGAGTTAAAACTGATTGAAGCCCAACTGATGCAGGAAGATTTAAATGATGATTTAGTCGACACGATTTACAAAATAAATGCCATGAATGAGTTGTATTTAATCGATCAAATCAAAGAGCTTGAAAACAAAATTCAACTGTACTATATGGCGAATCATCAAGAAAAAGCCGCTATATTAGATGAAATCATTGAACAACAATTTTTAGTGCAACAATTATTAACTGAAATACATGAGGCGATTACAGCAGGAAAAGAAGCGCAACGAAAACTGGTTGAAGCGGCGAAAGCATTGCAGACAGCAAAGAATTATTCAACATGGGATACATTTTTAGGTGGGGGCCTCATTGCCACAACATTAAAACACCAGGAACTTGATAAGTCTAATGCGTATTTGCATCGAGCGCAAATAGCTCTCCAACGTTTTCAAAATGAATTATTAGACATTCAAGAAATGAAACATGAAACATTACAAATCGATACAGATGGTTTTGTCAAATTTGCTGATTTCTTCTTAGATGATGTATTTTCAGCATGGTCCATTCATTCGAAAATCTCCACTTCTACAAACCAAATTTCACGTGTATTAGATGATGTATCGAATACATTGCTTGCACTGAAACATAAGCTTGAAATAGTAGAGCAACAAAAAGAACAATTATCTGTAAAAAAAGCGAAACTGCTATCAGATGAATAGGAATAATTGTTTTTCATTGGTGATAAAGGTAGAATAGTACTATCTTATTTTGGATTAAAAGGGAGTGTACTTTATGACTACTCGCGTTGTAAAAGAATTTTTAGAACTGGTACAAATTGACTCTGAAACGAAACACGAAGAAATAATCGCACCAATTCTTGTGAAAAAGCTTGAAGAGATGGGCTTTGATGTTGTACAAGATGATGCACATACACGCAATGGACACGGAGCAGGGAATATTATTGCTACTTTAAAAGGTACACTGAATGTAGAGCCGATTTACTTTACTGTACATATGGATACAGTTGTACCAGGAAAAGGGATTAAGCCAGAAATTCGCGAAGACGGCTATATTTACTCAGACGGAACAACGATTTTAGGTGCGGATGATAAAGCAGGGATGGCTGCGTTATTTGAAATGGCACGCCGTTTAAAAGAGCAACATATTGCGCATGGTACGATCCAGTTTATTATTACGGCGGGAGAAGAAAGCGGTTTAGTTGGTGCAAAAGAGCTGGATCCATCGATGATACTAGCGAAATATGGATTTGCGGTGGATAGTAATGGCAAAGTAGGCGAGATTGTTGTAGCAGCACCGTTCCAAGCGCGGATTGAGGCAAAGATTATGGGGAAAACAGCTCATGCAGGTGTGGCACCTGAAAAAGGGATTTCAGCCATTACGCTCGCTGCAAAATCCATTGCACAGATGAAGCTAGGTCGCCTAGATGAAGAAACAACCGCTAATATCGGCCGATTTGAGGGTGGCAAAGCAACAAATATTGTTTGTGATGAAGTATATATTTTAGCGGAAGCACGCTCTATTGACGAGGCTAAACTAAACGCACAAACGGCACATATGAAAGAAACATTTGAAACTGTTTCAGCACAGCTAGGGGGGCGGGCAGAAGTAGATGTACAGCTCATGTACCCTGGTTTTAGAGCAACTGAAGCTGATAAAGTAGTACAAGTAGCAATGGAAGCAGCACGTCAAGTAGATAGAGAGCCAACATTAGGCATTTCAGGTGGCGGTAGTGATGCTAACGTCATTGCTGGATTTGGTATTCCAACTGTAAACTTAGCAGTAGGCTATGAAGAAATTCATACAACAAATGAACGTATGCCAATTGAAGAACTAGAAAAGCTAGCGGATTATTTAGTTGAAATTGTAAAGTGCGCAGGAAAATAACAGAAAGAGGAGTTACTATGGGATTTGAAAAATCAGTTGTATTTGCTTGTGGACAGGAAGAATATGCCGTACCAGTAGAACAAGTTGTATCCATCGAAAAGTTAGAGCGTATTACACCTATTCCACACTTACCGAATTATTTGTTAGGCTTCACACGCATGCGTGGGGAGGTCATTCCAGTGATTGATTTTCAACGTATTTTATATCATCAGTCAAGTCAAGGTGAACAAGTACGTATTATTATTTTAAATACGGATGTCGTAAATTATGGACTGGTTGTAACAGATGCGCGTGAAATACTAGATTTCGATCCGAGTGTTTTAAAACAAGTAGGTCTTGTAAATTATGCAAAAACGGCTTATTTTACAGCTGTTGCTAATTTAGAAGAGCGTATGATTACATGTGTTGATCCGAAAATTTTAGTGAATTCATTAGAAGGAATTCGTGAAATTATCGAATACCTACACAAAATGTTAGGCGACGAAGAAAATGTAAAGGCTTAATATATGAAAGAGTTCCGTACATGTGAAAACTAGTGCATTCAAGAGAGGAGATAAGCTCGCTGTCTAGACGATAGCGAGCTTATCTTTTGGAGCTAACAGTTAGTGGGGTTTTGTTTCTATAGCTTGCCAATCGATACGTGTTAGTGTTGTTTTTATTATTTGTTCATTTACATTATTCCATATAGGAGTAGCGTAAGTGACTATATGAAATACTCCAGGGACTTCAGTTTGAGTAGCAATAAGCGTACGCGTTTTTGGTTTCGAGTTATTACTAGAATGTGTCATTGTTTTTTTCCTTTCAAGAATGTTGGTTTATCTTCACCACTTACGGTGATGAGTAATGATGTACTAATTTTACCCTATATTACCTTAAAGTTACATATATTTGCTCAAAGAAATATGTGAAAAGCGAGTTAGTTGTAGCAGAAACCAACATATTCCCATGTCTTCGTTAACAAGATAAAAAGTCAGGTGTGTTGATTATCAAAATATTTCCTGTATAGAAGTGTGTTTCTTTAGCAAAAACGTAATCAAAAATGACTTGCCAGTTGATTGTAGCGGAATCGGCGAGACTCCTACGGGAATAGCATGAGCTGAAGACCCCGCAGGAGTGAGGTACGAGCGACGAGGAGGCTGAGGCCATGCCCGTGGAAAGCGAGCCGAATGGAGCGGAAATCAACGTTTTACACGATTTCATTAACAATAAAAGGTAAATCAACACGCTTGATAAAAAGTTGGAAAAAGAAAATCGAAAAATATTTTATAAGTCGCATAAGTCCTGCTACTCCTTTACGTATAAAGGAGGGGCTTTTTTGTTATAATAAAGGAAATATTAGGAAAGGTTTGATTCGCCTTGAAACTAACAATTGAGTGGACATATAAAACACCTAAAGGGGCAACGACAATCTTTCGCTCAGAACCGATGAGCGTTGAACATACGCTGATGATTGTGGAAGATTTAGAACGTACTGGTCGTGTGAAAACGATAGAAATTATGGATGAACATGATAGTACATGGATGATCAAAGAGTTGAAAAAGTATATAAAAGAAATGGAGACAGAACCGCATAATATTACGGTGTATTTTGACGGTGGCTTTGATGTGCAAACAAAAGGTTCAGGTCTTGGTGTCGCGATTTATTATGAGAAAGATGGTAAGTCTTACCGCTTGCGTCGTAATGCATATGTATCAAGTTTAGATTCAAACAATGAGGCAGAATATGCAGCATTGCATTTAAGTTTAGTGGAATTAGAGTTAATGGATGTGCATCATCAAACGGTACGCTTTATCGGTGATTCCCAAGTGGTGATCAATCAATTAAACGGGGAATGGCCAGCTTATGAGCAAAATTTAGCAAGCTGGGCAGATAAAATAGAAGGTAAGCTACAATCATTAGGGATTAGACCGGAATATGAACTCATTTCTCGAAAACAAAATACGGAAGCAGATCGCCTTGCTACACAAGCACTTCAAGGAACCGATATTTCAGGAGAAATTGAATTGCAATCATAAATTGCGAAAGCCTACACAGCAATAGTTTAAACTGAAAAAGCCCATCACCTTTAATGTAGGAAAGTTGTATGATATTCAAAAATGTAAGAAGTTTGTTGTTTCCATTATTCTATAAAAGTGAAGAGTCGATTTGTACCAATAATGCTGGTATAAATCGACTTTTTTAGTGACTTCTCCAGTTAACATGAGATGTATTTTTGGATTATGTATAGAAAAATGACATTTAATAGCTTAAAATGAACTTTAAGTATAGAAATGATGTAGTAAAGATGAGGTGTATATGGGAGAATAGGGGGAGTTTAGGTGGAAGAAACAAAATATTGTAAAGATTCACGTGTGTTGAGATCGGGGCGTGTATTTCCAAATGATTTCAATAATCATAACACGCTTTTTGGTGGACGCTTATTAAGTGACATGGACCAAGTAGCATCCATTTCTGCTGCAAAGCACAGTCGTCGTGAGTGTGTCACGGCTTCAGTGGATACAGTCGAATTTTTACAGCCCATTCGTCCAGAAGAGTCCGTCACATTTGAGTCATTTGTTATATGGACAGGAACAAGTTCGATGGAAATATTTATTAAAGTATATGCGGAAAATTTGCGTACAGGGGAACATAAAATCGCTGCTATTGCCTATTTTACATTTATAGCACTTGACGAAAATCGAAAGCCGGTAAAAGTACCGCAAGTGATTCCTGAAACATCGGAGGAACGGTATTTATTTGAAAAATCTAAGCAACGTGCACTATTCCGAGAAGATAAGCAAATCCATAATAAAGAAATCATTTTATACTTACGTGAAAATCATGTAATGAGCTAATGAAAAGGCGTGATGCAGTGAAGTAACTGCTCACGCCTTAGTCATGTGACGTATGAATTGCCAAGTGACCGAAAGGATAAATGGAATCATGTAGCATCAATTCATTTGTTTTGTATAGTTGTTCTTGCATTTTTGTTTTGTGAACAAGCGTGAGAAATGTTGGTATGACAACTTGCTGTTTAGTATTAATAGCAGTGAAAGTATTAATAGGTATATTGGATTCGGTAATGTTTCGCTTAGGCAGTATTTCAGTGTTATCTACGCTATAGACTTCAAAATCACCATTTACGCCGTGCATACTACTTAAACCAGTTTCATTTTCCTCCTTTGCGAACGAGACTGAGAGAATAAAGCTACCAATGACTAAAAATGCAATGAAAGCGTTTACTAACTTTTTCATACGATTCACACCTATTCTAATAGTATTCACCTATCTACTACATATGTATGTTCATCTATTATTTATGCCTCTAATGTGTATTTATTATCTCTCGAAATGAACTATTAACTTATAATGAGTAAATTTACAAACATATATTACCATTTGAGTAACCGTTGCTTTCCGCTCCGGCACTCGCTTTCCACGGGCGAGATCAAGCCTCCTC